>USPX01000204.1 GCA_900556665.1 uncultured Eubacteriales bacterium | reverse complement strand
AGACGTGTGCTCTTCCGATCTCCCTATTGGGAAAGGCCAAAGAGGTTTAATTGTGGCACCGCCAAAAGCAGGGAAAACAATTCTCTTAAAACAAATTGCAAATGCTATTACATTTAATCATCCAGACGTTTCACTTATTGTGCTACTCATCGATGAAAGACCAGAAGAAGTAACAGATATTCGTCGTTCCATTAATGGAAAAGATGTAGAAGTTATTGCCTCTACATTTGATGAGCCACCAGAACATCATAAACAAGTGGTAGAAATGGTGTTAGAACGTGCAAAACGTATGGTTGAGCAAGGTAAAGATCTTGTGATTTTACTTGATAGTATTACACGTATGGCAAGAGCATATAATTTAACAATTCCACCAAGTGGAAGAACTTTATCAGGTGGGCTTGATCCGGCTGCACTTCATATGCCAAAGAAATTCTTTGGGGCAGCACGAAAAATTGAAAATGGTGGTAGTTTAACTATTTTAGGGACAGCCCTAGTGGATACAGGAAGTAAGATGGATGATGTAATCTTTGAAGAGTTTAAAGGAACAGGTAATATGGAGCTTGTGCTTGACCGTTCTTTATCTGAAAAGAGGATTTATCCAGCTATTGATATTTATAAATCAGGTACTAGACGTGATGACCTATTATTGTCACCAAGCGAAGCTAGTGCCGCATATAGTATTAGAAAAGACTTAAGTCGTAATAATACGTCTGAAGTCATGGAAAATCTTATTAATACCATGCTTGTTTATCCTACAAACAAAGAATTTGTAGAAAAAATAAGAAAAAACATAGGTGTAAGTAATTAATTTCAGCTATGTACTTGCAATAGCAATTAAGACATGTTATAATACTGACGTTGTCACAAAATTGCTAGAGTTAAAATTAACATAGAAAAGTGTCATGAAAGAGGTGAAGGTAATGAATAAAGAAATCCAACCAAAATACGAAGCAGTAACAGTTGTATGTAACGGATGTGGAACAGTTATTGAAACTCGTTCAACAAAAGAATCTATCAACGTAGAGGTTTGCTCAAAATGTCATCCATTCTACACAGGTAAACAAAGAGCAGCATCTGCTAAAGGTAGAATTGATAAATTCAACAAAAAATTTGGTATGTAATTATAAGCTTCATACTTTAGTTACATTAATATATGATAATTGCCTTGAGGCAAATCATGAAAATGGGTTGAGAGGATGGTCTCAACCTTTTTTTTTGTAGAGTAGGAAAGTGCGTTTTTAACTTTATTACTCTCAGGAAGGAAGCAGGGCTTACTTTCCTGTAGAAGAGGAGGCAATCAAATGGCAAAAGTAAATATTGGTGGTCAAGCTGTTATCGAAGGCGTAATGATGAAAGGCAGAAAGTATTATGCTGTAGCTGTGCGTAAATCAGATGGAACGATTGTCACAGACAGCAAAGAATCTGTAAGTATTATGGATCGCGTAAAGTTTTTAAGATGGCCTATTTTAAGAGGTATGGCAGTTTTTGTAGAATCCCTTATATTAGGTGTCAAAACACTGAGTTTTTCAGCAGAACTTTATGGCGAAGAAGATCCAGATTATGAGCCAAGTAAGTTTGAAGTTTGGCTTGATGAAAAACTAGGGGAAACAGGTGAAAAAATAATAATGGGACTGACAATGTGCCTATCATTTATACTAGCAATTGGCATTTTTATGATTTTACCTATGTTTTTAAGTACCTTATTTAAAAAAGTAATTCCAAGTTCTTTTGTACAAAACCTCATTGAGGGAGCAATTCGTATTATTATTTTCCTTGCTTACATGAAACTTATTACAAAAATGAAAGATATTGAACGCACCTTTGAATATCACGGTGCTGAACATAAAACAATTAATTGCATGGAACAAGATATGGAGCTTACAGTGGAAAATGTAAGAGGATGTACACGCTTACATAAAAGTTGTGGGACAAGTTTCTTATTCGTTGTAATGATTGTAAGTATTTTAGTGTTTAGTGTGTTTACAACACAAGTGTTGTGGCAAAGAACATTAGTACGTATATTATTAGTACCTGTTGTATCAGGTATTTCATATGAATTTATTCGTTGGGCAAGATTATGTCCAGATAATAAACTCGCTAATTTCTTAAGTAAACCAGGTATGTGGTTACAAAGGGAATTTACAACAAAAGAACCAGATGATTCACAAATTGAAGTAGCTATTGCAGCAGTTAAAGGAGTACTTAAGCATGAGCCTATGCAATAATAAAATAGAAGATAAAGAAACTATCTATGAAGTGATGAAATGGGGAGAAGCTGTTTTAAACAGTTACAAACGCCCAGATGCAGCAATTGATGCAAAGCTTCTAATGAAAAATTTATTAGGATTTGATGAAATGAGACTTTTACTTGAGCGTGACCAAAAATTAGCAGCTCATTTAAAAGAGTCATATACTTACGTTATTGCAAAGCGTGCACAAGGCATTCCATTACAATATATAACTAGAAATCAAGAATTTATGGGCCTTAATTTCTATGTGGACGATCGTGTACTTATTCCAAGACAAGATACAGAAACATTAATTGAGCTTTTAATTGAAAAAGCTAAAGTAGAACATTTTAAAACAGGTGTAGATATTGGTGCAGGATCAGGCTGCATTAGTATTTCTCTAGTGACATATATCGAAGGCTTAAATATGACAGCTATTGACCTCTCAGAAGGGGCATTAGATGTGACTAAGAAAAATGTGAAAGAACATGGACTTGAAGAACGTATAAAACTCTTACAAAGTGATGTGCTTGAAGCATATAATAAAGAAGAAAAGGTAGACCTTGTGGTTTCTAATCCACCATATATCTCAGTGCAAGATTGCAAGGAACTTATGATAGAGGTAATTGGACATGAACCACGTATGGCTTTAACTGATGAAGGTGACGGCTTAAGCTTTTATAGACGAATTACACACGATGCCAAGGAGATTCTAAAACCAGGCGGCATAATTGCATATGAAATCGGATATAATCAAGGGAAAGCGGTAAAAACTATGTTAGAAGAAGCTGGTTATATCGAGGTAGAAGTTTATCAAGATTTAGCAGGTAAAGATAGAGTTGTCATTGGGCGTAATCCGGTTTAAAATAAAATGTAATGTGTAACAAATAGAGAGGTGAACCAAATGTTTGAGCAAATACAAGATTTAGTAGACAAATACGAGATCATTGGTGAACAAATTAGTAATCCAGAAGTTATTGCAGATCAAGATAGATGGCAAAAACTTATGAAAGAACATAGTGATTTAAAAGAAATCGTTGAAAAATACCTTGAATATAAACAAGTACTTGAATCAATCGATGAAGCATTAATCATGTTAGAAGATAATCTAGATGATGATTTTAGAGAACTTGTTAAAGAAGAACTTGCTGAAAATAAAAAGCGTGTTGAACCTTTAGAAAACGAACTTAAATTATTACTTTTACCAAAAGACCCTAACGATGATAAAAATGTTATCATTGAAATTCGTGGAGGTGCTGGTGGAGATGAAGCAGCATTATTCGCAGCAAATCTTTACCGTATGTATGGTTACTATGCAGAAAGTAATAAATGGAAAACTGAACTTATGTCAGTTAACGAAAATGGTATCGGTGGATTTAAAGAAGTTATCTTCATGGTAAAAGGTCAAGGTGCTTACTCTAAACTTAAATATGAGAGTGGTGTACACCGTGTACAACGTATTCCAGCAACAGAATCAAGTGGACGTATTCATACATCAACTGTAACAGTAGCTGTTATGCCAGAAGCTGAAGAATTAGATGTACAATTAGATATGAATGATGTACGTATTGACGTATGTCGTGCTTCAGGTAACGGTGGACAATGTGTCAATACAACTGACTCTGCTGTACGTGCACTTCACGTACCAACTGGTATCATGGTATACTGTCAAGATGAAAAATCTCAGCTTAAAAATAAAGAAAAAGCACTTAGAATCTTACGTACAAGACTTTATGATATGGAACAAGCAAAAGCACATGCTGAGCATGCAGCTGAAAAGAAAAGCTTAATTGGTTCTGGGGATCGTAGTGAACGTATCAGAACTTACAACTATCCACAAGGTCGTGTAACAGATCACCGTGTAGGATTAACACTTCACCGTTTAGATCAAATTTTAGATGGTGATTTAGAAGAAATCATTTCTACATTAACAACTGTAGATCAAACTGAGAAACTTAAAGAAATTTCTAATAACCAATAGGGTTAAGTGGGCTGTGGCACTTAGGTGTCGCAGCCTTTTTTGCGTGGTAGTGTGGATAAATGGCATATTGAATTTTCCTTGACCCTCACTTCGTTCGAAGGTCA
>USPX01000203.1 GCA_900556665.1 uncultured Eubacteriales bacterium | reverse complement strand
TCTTTCCACCTGTAGCTGCCCAACCGGCAAATGGAATACAGGCTGCAAAGGATAGGGCTGCATTCAGAGCATCACCTCTTAATGTATAAATTCCACCATTTATAGCATCAGCTATTTCTCCTATTCCTGGTATAAGTCCTGCTAGATCTAGTAAAAACTGTATACCATCTAGAATCTTGATACCCACTTTCTTCAATGTATCTAAAATTATATCTTTCTTATCTTTTATGTATTCTATAGCAGTTTGTGCTACTTCTTTAAATTTGTTAAAGGTACCCGTTAAGCCATCAGCTATTTTCTTTCCTACATCACATACAAAGTCTTTAGTTTTCTTAGCCAAGCTCTTTACATTACTTTTTAGACCTTCCCATTTGTCTTTGACTGCACTTGTAAAGTTCACTACTGTTTTTTGAATACCTGTGGCAACTTCACTTACCTTATTACCAATATTTGTTACAGTATCTGCTATACTTGTCTTAATATTACTCAGCGTATTCGAGACTTTCTTACCTATTCCTTTAATCTTAATTGCGTCTAAATAATTCCTTATGTGCACGTAGTCTATATACTAAACTCTCTAATGCTTCTGATTCACTTGCACATTCTTCAAGTGTTGATTCCATTGGTTCACAACGTTCAGATATTACAAATACTATATAATAATCGTTAATCTTCCTTATGCATATCTCATTTGGTCTAAATTCATGATCATCATATATATTGTAATCAAATAATCCTTCTTGTTTTATAATTTCATTACATTCTTGTATAGTCATATTTTTTCTTCCTCTCTTATTTTATATCTCTCTTAAAAATCCTAACTTCTTCAATAGATTTACACTCAAAGGTAGTTCATATTGTATTCCACCACCTGTTGCGCCAAAAGCTGGTGCAATTTCTCCTTTATAGGCCTTTAGATTATTATAAAACTGCTCATAATCTCCCTTCACCGAGGCTTACGCTGACCTTGTCCACTTGTTTGATAAGGTATCCTTGAATATCGTAGCCTACTTTGCTGAGTTTGCTGACTAACTCAGTGGCTTTATCGATGACTTTGTTTTTACTGATAAATGACCAAATATCATCACCTTTTCGTTTCAAAAAGCCTATTACATTATCGCCATACTTCATAACTGTTTTACCTAAATCTTTAACCTTATCGAAGTACTTAGCAAAATCTTTCACCTTATCTACAATCTTACTAACATCACCTATTTTATCTATGACTTTAGCAAACTTGCCAGCTATTTTTCCACCAGTTGCTAACCAACCTGCAAAAGGAATACACGCCGCGAAAGATAACCCTGCATTCAGCGCGTCACCTCTTAAGGTATAGATTATACCATTTACAAAGTCTGCTATTTCTCCAAATCCTGGTACAAATCCTACAATATCTAATATAAATTGAACACCATCTAAAAGCTTAACGCCTACACTTTTAAGTTTGTCTAAAATAATATCCTTACTATCTTTTATGTATTCTATAGCCCTTTTAGCAACTTCTTTAAATTTGTTAAAAGCACTTGTTAGGCCCTCTGCTATCTTTGTACCTAAGTCACATACAAGGTCCTTGGTTTTCTTGGCAAAGCTCTGTACACCACTTTTGAAGTTGTTCCATTTCTCTTCTACGCCATTAGCAAAGTTAATGACGGTTTGCTTAGTATCTGAAATTACCCCTCTAACTTTATTACCTATATTCGTCACCACTTGATTAGCTTTATTACTTATATTTTTAGCAGTTTCAAATACCTTGTTCGTTAGATTATGTGCTGCTTCTGCTACACTTGCCTTAACATTACTTATCGTATCAGATACCTTTTTACTAATACCTTGAATCTTGGATACCGCACTAGAATTTTTGATATTCTCAATAGCTTCTTTGGCTATCCCTTGTACCTTATCTACGGCACCTTTAGCTGCATCTACTACCTTGCCTACATCAGGTACTGTTAAATTAGCATTAATATTAACATTTACTTTTATACTCGTTGTTTTATTGCTATTCTTCTCTATAGATAACTTTTGTGTGGCAATAATGCTCTTTGATATGCTTTCATCTTCTTTATAAGAAGCTGCTACATTACTTAATCCTTGACTTAATTTACTACTACGTGCTTCAACTTCCTTGACTTGTCTTTCAATTTCACGTAATTTACTTTGTATATTACGTGCCTTGCTCGTTACACTGCTATACTCTGAATACTTTCTTATTATGCTTTCTAATTCTCTTTCAATGCGACTTGAACCTGTTTTATAACGGCTATAAACATTTTGTCCATAGATTTTATAGTCCCTTGATAAACTAGTTAGCGCCTGTGTCTGAACTTCTATGTTTCTCCCCATAGATACCTATGCCTTTCTTTAAGTCTAATTACATCTAAATAATTCTAATCCATCAATTTGATTTTTCATATTCATCTATTTCATGCATTATGAAACCTCCACTAATTGATGGAAAACATACCCATTTGAGCTTGCTTCATCTTACTTATAATATGCCACTGCATTCTTTAGTCCTTAACTTACCATCCTACCTCTCTAAATTTGCTCTACATACTGTTTACGTATTACATACTGTAATCACAAAAAAGCTTGACATATAATCTTCTATTATTAGAATCTGCCTATGTCAAGCCCTTTTCTTTATTTGATTCAATTTATTGTAAAAGATTTATGCCATAATTTTTTATGTTTATTTTATTTTCAACCTCTATTTCTTCCCATAAACTTCTTTCTAAATCTCTACCTTCATACCACATAGTATTTTCTAGTTTCTCTTTATATATATCAACTGCTTTTCTAAATTCAGGTAATATTTTTTCATAATTCAGTTTAAATGCTGCTAATTTTGTCTGCTCCATTTTCATCTGATAACTAATTGTTACAAATGCTTCATATACACCTACTCCTGATTTCCATGTTAACCAATCTAGTATATTTTCTTCTAAGATTTCCACTATACCACAGCTTGGTTCATCTCTATAGTACTTATATATTTCACTCATAGCTCCTGATGGATTAAATAGGTTATATCCCGGTGAATATATGTTTGTTCCCAAATTGTATAATCCCCTTCCACCTAAAAATAATTGTAAATCACCTGACTTTATAGCTACTAATAATTGCTTTCTTCTTAATTCTTCTTGTTCTGTCATATTTTTAACTCCTTTTAATCTATTAATTTACTTGACGTTTTACATTATCTGTTATCCATTTAAATAACTCTTCATTATCTTTTTTAGTAATTTGATTAATGATTCCTTCTCTTATTCCACCTAAAGTTTTAGTTCCTGGTACCCATTGATAATTACAGCCTTCTTCTATTCCAGTTACTATATGTAAGTTTAAATCTGTATTATATTTACTTGTATCTAATGGTATTTCAACACGTACTGCACCACTATCAAATATCGTTTCTGGTAATCCTAACTCTATCGCTAACTGCTTTTTAAATTCAGGCGTGCAATTTTGTATGGAACCCATTTGAGCTATCCTAGCTTCTATATCATTTGCAATACTTTCCGGTAAGACAAATTGTCCCCCCATTTCTCCTGGTCTTCCTATAGAACCAAATCCTTCCACAAATTTCTCATAGTCATTTTTGGACATATAACTAACAACTACCTGACTATTATTACCATAAAAATCTTCTTCCCATGCCTTAATTAAATCTGTTCCTTCTAAACTTTTTAAGTATTCCTTTGGATTTCTTAAAGCTTTATTTTCATTTAATATTTTATAATAATCAACTTCTGAATATCTTGCCTTAACTGCATCTTGCAAACGTTCATTAGATAAATCTAATAATTCTGCCGTCTTTTGCTTTGCCACCTCTAATTTATCAGGATTAGTTTTAATTTCATTTTTTAAGATATCTATATATTTATCTTTTTCAGCTTGAGAAAGCGTATTAAAGTCTATACCTTGTTTTTTTAGATATCTATTTATTTCGCTCCATGCTTGGTCTGTAATTAATCCTTCTTCTAGCGTATCATAATACTGCATTTGATGCATATTTAAATTTGCCCTATAAGAATCTACTAATTTTCTTTCTTGAAGTTCCTTAAATTCTTGTGATGTCAAATCAGTCTTTTTATATGTAATATCTGTTCCATCTTTTAACTTAACTTTTAAACTATCCCCCGCATCTATTACATTATCAATGTTATCTATATTTATTTCTTTAAATGCTTTTTGGGTTACTTTTTCGCCTATTTCTTCTGTTGTCTCTTTAATTACTTTTTCACCTAGCTCTTCAGCTACTTGCCTTTGTATTTCACGTAATTTACTTTGTATATTTCGCGCTTTACTTGTAACACTTCCATACTC
>USPX01000202.1 GCA_900556665.1 uncultured Eubacteriales bacterium | reverse complement strand
GTTTATCCACAGTAAAAAATATATTTATTCAGCCTGTGGCTGAACAGTTACAAATGATAAATAAAAAAGGCTATGTCGTAGCGACATAGCCTTTTTTATGCTTAATTAGAAATTAAGTGATTTGAAGCGTTCCATAGCTTCAAGTGTAGCATCACGATCACCGAAAGCAGTAAGTCTGAAGAAACCTTCGCCATTATTACCAAATCCAGCACCAGGTGTACCGACTACAGCAATTTCATTAAGAAGGAAATCAAAGAAATCCCAGGATTGCATATTGTTAGGGCATTTAAGCCAAATATATGGAGAATTATCTCCACCATAGTATTCAATGCCTTTTGCCTCCATAGCAGCAGCAATGATGCGTGCATTTTCCATATAGTAGGCAATATTTTCTTTGATTTGAGCTTGACCTTCTTCTGTGAAGACAGCAGCAGCACCTCTTTGAATAATATAAGGAACACCATTAAATTTAGTTGTTTGTCTTCTAAGCCAAAGTTTATTAAGGGCAACTTCATCTCCATCGCTATTAAGTGCTTTGAGGGATTTAGGAACAACTGTGTAACCACAGCGTGTACCTGTAAAGCCAGCTGTTTTAGATAAACTACAGAATTCGATAGCACATTCTTTAGCACCTTCAATTTCAAAAATACTTCTTGGAAGAGAAGCGTCATGAATGAAACATTCATAAGCTGCATCATATAAAATAATAGAATTATGATTTAAGGCATATTTAACCCATGCTGTGAGTTGTTCTTTGTTATAGACAGAACCTGTTGGATTATTTGGAGAACAGAGATAAATAATATCTGGGGCAACGTCTAAATCAGTTGGAGGAAGTGGTAAGAAATTATTATCTGCATTAGAATCTAAATAAACAATTTCACGGCCAGACATAATATTTGTATCTACATATACAGGATATACTGGGTCTGGAACCATAACGATATTTTCATTACCAAAAATATCTGTAATATTACCAACATCACTTTTGGCACCATCACTAATAAAAATTTCATCTGTTTCAAGAGAAACGCCCATCTTTTTATAATAAGCTTGTACAGCTTGATGTAAGAAATCATAGCCTTGTTCTGGTCCATAACCTTTAAAAGTTTCTTTTTGCCCCATTTCATCTACAGCAGTATGCATGGCAGCAAGTACAGCTGGAACTAAAGGTCTAGTAACGTCACCAATTCCCATACGAATTATTTTTTTTTCTGGATGTTCAGCTACGAATTCATTAACTTTTTTTGCAATAGTAGAGAATAAGTAGCTATCTTGAAGTTCTAAATAGTTATCATTAATAAAAGCCATTTTAAAATCCCCCTTGTAAAAATTTATTTAGTATTTAGATTAAATGATTTAACATGTATTAATTAATACTCAATAACTCCATCAAAAACCTTAGTAGCAGGTCCTTTCATAAGTACACTGCCATCACTGTTATAAATAATTTTTAAATCCCCACCACGTAATTTAACAGTAATTTCTTCACCTTGCTTACAGAAACCATTAAGAACACAAGAGACAGCAACAGCGCATGCACCTGTTCCACAAGCCCAAGTTTCACCTGAACCACGTTCCCAAACACGCATTTTAACAGTATTTTCATTGATTATTTGAACAAATTCAGTATTTATTCTTTCAGGGAATAATGGGTGGAATTCAAATTTAGGACCAATTATTTCAAGGGAAAGATGATCAATATCAGTGTCACAGAATAAAATGGCATGAGGATTACCCATAGAAACACAGGTTACATTATAAAGCGTACCATCTACATCAATAGGTTGATTAATAAATCTTTCACCTTCAGCAAGAATAGGAATATCTTTAGGAGCCAGAATAGCATTTCCCATATTGACTTCTACAGAAGTAACTTTGTGATCTTCAACATTTAATTTAAGATATTTAATGCCACTTAAAGTTTCTAAAGTAATATTTGTTTGATCTGTATAACCTGCTTCGTATACAAATTTTCCAATACAGCGGGTAGCATTACCACACATTTTTCCTTCTGAGCCATCTGCATTAAACATACGCATTCTAAAGTCAGCTATTTCAGATGGCAAAATCATAACTAATCCATCTGCTCCAATTCCAAAATGACGATCACTTATAAATTCAGAGAAGGCATTAGGATTCTCAATAGTTTCCTTAAATCCGTCAACATAAACGTAATCATTTCCTATACCATGCATTTTAGTAAAATTAATTTTTTTCATAAATTTACACCCCTCGAATTATATTTCATAAGTCTTAAGAATATTATCAGCTACAACTCTTGGCGAGACTCGCAAATCCATAGCTTGCTTTTGGATATATCTATGAGCTTGCTTTTCATCAAGGCCTAAGTATTTAATAAGAGAATATTTAGCACGCTCAATAACCTTTACATCATCCATTTTCTTTTTTAGAGCATTATTTTGTTGGCGTAAAGTCGAAATAATTTGTTTTGAGTTAAGTACAAATGGAATAGATTGCAATAGGACTTGCTTATTAATTGGTTTACCTACAACAAAAGCACCAGTGACAGCTACTTTATCTTGAACTTGTTCTTTAAGGTCTGATTTAACGAGGATGAGTATAGCAGATAAAGATCTTTCAGCTATATCTAGGACAAGTTCGGAACCAAATTCATCGCTTAATGGCGTATTGATTATGACTAAATCATAATCAATAGAGTCGATTTTTCTTCTTGCTTCATTGCCAGAGGTGGCATATTCATAATCAGAAAAACCAAGAGGGCTAATGAGATCATATAAGACATTTGCAAATTCTCTCTGGGTGGAGGCAATTAAAATTCTTTCCACATTACCGACTCCTTTTTAATGATTTTTGGTTTTAGTATTAAAGATATTGCTGGACTTCCCAGTCATGAACAGTCTGACTGTACTCATTCCATTCCTGGGTTTTAAGATTAAGATAGTTAACAAAAATATGTTTACCTAAAACATTTTGAACGAATTCACTTTGACGCATAGCACTAAGGGCTACAGAAAGATTTTCTGGTAATGTTTGAACCCCTAAATCTAGAAGCTGACTTAAAGATAAATTGTAAGCATTTAAATCTAGTTCTGGCATAAGTGGTAACTCATTTTGAATACCATCTAATCCAGCCTCTAGGAGAAGTGCGAGTGTAAGATAAGGATTACACATAGGGTCTGGGCTACGAAGTTCTATTCGGTTATAGCCTGTTGTGCTAGATGGCACTCTAATAAGGGCTGAACGATTTTTGAATGACCAAGAAATATGGCGTGGTGCTTCAAAACCAGAAACAAGTCTTTTATAAGAGTTTACAAGTGGATTAGTAATAGCAGAGATTTCTGTAATGTATTTAAGAATACCAGCGATAAAGTGCTGAGCATGTTTAGGTAATGGATTAGAAGATTTGGTGTCAAAAATATTTTCACCATCTTTGAAGAGAGACATATTGATATGCATACCAGAACCACTAGTATTCATAAGAGGTTTAGGCATAAAAGAAGCATGGAAGCCATTGCGACCAGCGATGGTTTTTACCACTGTTTTGAAAGCTAAGATATTATCAGCAGATTGAATAACATTATCATATTTAAAATCAATTTCATGTTGTCCAGTTGCTGATTCATGATGAGATGATTCAATTTCAAATCCCATTTCTTCTAAAGTGAGACAGATTTCACGACGTGTATTTTCACCTTGATCTAAAGGCGCAACATCGAAGTAAGAGGCTTTATCGCCAGGTTCTAATGTTGGGCGACCTTCTAAATCTGTTTTGAAGAGGAAAAATTCACATTCGGCACCAACCTTAAAGATATATCCCATTTGTTTAGCTCTTTCAAAAGCAGCTCTTAAGATATAGCGGCTATCACCAACAAAAGGCTTACCATCAGCTGTTTTGATATCACAGAATAAACGTGCAACCTTGCCGTGTTGTGGACGCCATGGTAGTACGCAAAGTGTTGTAGGATCTGGGAAAAGGAAAAGCTCAGAATCTTCTATACTGCTAAAGCCTTTGATAGATGAAGCATCAAAAGATATACCTTCATCAAAAGCTTTACTGAGTTGTTTAGGTGAAATAGATATTGTTTTGAGCTCGCCTAAAATATCGCAGAATTGTAGTTTAATAAATCTAATATCGTTATCTTCTACGAATCTTAATGCGCCAATTTTGTTATACGACATATGAGATTCCTCCTAGCATAATTTTAGTTATATTAAAAAATAATTAATCATATTCTAAAATATTTGGTATTACCTGTAAAGTGGTTAAATTTATTTGCTTTAAAAAATAAGGTTCATCACCATGAACTGTGCTTGACAAACTAAATACCAAATTTTACAGATAAAAAATACATCTGGTG
>USPX01000201.1 GCA_900556665.1 uncultured Eubacteriales bacterium | reverse complement strand
CCCTTCTTGCAAATCAAAGTTTAAGTGCTGAAGCCATGTATGCCTTTGTAGAACGTAGTAATAAATTACTTGGTATGATTATTTAACTTCAAAAAATAAAGGAATGCTTTAAAGCATTCCTTTATTTTTTTATTGCATCTATATCATTACCTTTTCTTAACACATACTCGAACCGATCGCTAACATGTCACCTATAGTTTGGAAAATACCTCCTGTAATATCTAAAGTATCTTTGTCTAGTACTTCTATTAATAGTAAAGCAATAACTGTTGAAAATATAATTGCACCTTGTGGAGAAGCAAAGAAACCACCACATGAATTAAATCCACAATTATTCATAAAATCACCTATTTTCTTAAGCTATTTTATCATATGCTTTTATAACTTGTTGTGTGCTAGACCTATATGTTAAATGTATCATAGGACATCTTTCCCTTGAATAATATAAGATTGAATACTTATGCTTTTAAGGAGTGAGAAAATGGGACTTTTACAAGTTGGTTCTAAAATACCTTCTTTTACAGCTTCTAGTACACAAGGTCTCATTAACCTAGATAGTTATAAAGGTAAATGGGTACTCTTAGTTTGCAATCCTACAGACTTTAATACTGCGCGCAAAAATGAAATTATTACTTTATTAAAACATGCACCTACCTTAAAAAATCTGTCTCTAGAAGTTTTACCAATTTCCATGGATCAAGCTGCAGGGCACCTTGGCTGGTTCTACTCTACAGTCAATCTCGGTGGTCACAATATGCCATTTCCAATTGTAGATGATAGAGATGGTAAAATAGGTAGACTAATCGGTATCCCAATGGCACCTATGCGTCAGGCGAATACTGAAGTCTTACTTATCTCCCCAGAACAGACTTTAGTGCAACAGTTTTCTGTTCCAGTACTTAACAATGTCAATCTTCAAAATATCGTCAGCACATTTGAAGGCATTAAAAATAGTTATCGACCAGAAATTCAAAGTCTCGCAAATGCACCTTCTGGCACAAATCCACTTTGTGAAGTACAGCCTATTGTAGGCGAATATGTACTTGGTAATCCTAGTAATGTAGATGCGAATTTACTTGACTTTGCCATTTATGCCTTTGCACTTATTAATCCAGATGGTACATTTACAGTTTATTCTACCCGTTACCTTGAAGAACTGGTTAATTTAAAATCTGAAAATCCTAACATCAAAATTGTCATGGCTATTGGTGGCTGGGGTGCCGATGGTTTCTCTGATGCTGCACTGACACCTACTTCCCGTTATGCTTTTGCTAGAGAGGCTCAGCGCTGGGTAAATCAATATGGTCTTGATGGTATTGATATTGACTGGGAATATCCAGGTTCTAGTGCTTCAGGTATTAAATCTAGAAGGCAAGATAGAGAAAATTTCACCTTATTACTTACAGCACTTCGAGATGTTTTAGGTCCAGATGCATGGATTAGTGTGGCTGGTACAGGTGAAAATGCTTATATTAACAATGTAGAAATTGCCAATATCGCGCCTATTATTAATTATTTCAATTTAATGGCTTATGACTTTACAGCTGGTGAAACTGGTGTAAATGCAGGCAGGCATCAATCTAACCTCTATCCTTCTAGTTTATCTCTTAGTAATACAAGCGTTGATACACAAGTTCAAAACCTTATTGCCGCTGGTATGCCTTCCTATAAAATCTTAATGGGTATCCCATTTTATGGCCGTTTTGGTGCCACTGAAACAAAGACCTATGATGACTTACGTAGGAACTTCATTAATAAAAATGGTTATCAAGTTAGATGGGATGATACAGCTAAAGCACCTTATCTCGTAGATTCCAGAGGTAACTTTGCTTATTCATATGACAACTTACTTTCTATTTATTATAAAGGTATTTATGTTATTGAAAACTGCTTAGGTGGTATGTTTGCTTGGCAAAGTAGTATGGATCGTGCCAATATCCTAACCAATGCTATGTCTCAAGCTATTCGTAATCCTTCTTCACTTGAACAAATCATTGCAGAAACTTATGGCTACCAAATAGGTCAAAATAATTTATAAACGCAAATAAAAAACCTGCTAATAAGCACTTCAAAGTCTTATTTGCAGGTTTTTTATTGCTTAAACTTTTAGCAGTTAATCCATTCATTAATATTATATAAATAAATCACTTTCTCTTTTACAGGGATTCCTGTAATTTGATATAATGCTTCTTCATATAAATCAAGTTGTTTCGTATAACGAGCTTTAATTTGTCTCATACTCTCCTGTGGATTATGCGGATCTACATAGTCGGTTTTATAGTCAATAATAACAAGGCCATCTTCCTCTACAAAGAAAGTATCCACAATCCCTTGAATTAATAACTCCTCATTTTCTGGATAATCTTCCGATACTTCATTGGCATGAGCTAAATAAATGAATTGCTTTTCTTTCCACACATGTTTGGCATTTCGCATACGCTGGGCCATTTCTGAATTAGCCATTTGCTCTAGACGTTTAATGGAAACCACATCTAAAACTTCTTCTTGAATCTGCTTTTCACCAATGAGTCTAATGAGTTCCTCGCGAATGGCTTCATAAGTATTAAAGTGTAAGAAATCTAAATGCTCAAAAATGCTATGAATCAGTGTCCCACGTTTAGCACCTGCAATCTTCTCTTCACTTTTAATGAAACTTGGCACTGGCATTTCATCTGCCACCTTAAGGGGCTGAATCATTAATTCTTCCACATGGCCTGCTTCATTAATAAGGCTCTTTTGTGCCTCACGTTTAATCTCTGAAACAGATAGCTTAGTTGGTAGATGAATGGCTGCTTCATGAGGATAGACAAAGCTTAAACGTCTATCAATTTCTTCTTTATATGCCCCATATACAATCTGTGGGTCCCAATTTTCAAGTAAAGTACGTTCATCGTTTTGCAGCACATTTGGACTTTTACTTTCCATGCCTAAGCTCTTTTTATCCCAAACTGTCAATTGCCACTTAGAGTCTCCTTTAAATGAAATCACATGAGCATCTCCTACATAATTACGAATCGTATCGATATTACTATGAGCATATAAACTCATCCCAATCCAGTTTAAATAGGTCCCGGCTTTTTTTACGCCTAATGGTAAAATCGATTTGCTTTCTCTCTGGGCAAACATCCCCCATTTCTTAACTGCCTTCTCCATATCTGAAACGGTTCCTGTAATATAAAACACGCATTTCTTCTGAAATATTCTCAGAAATAATTTGATTTTTAATAGCGATCTTGGGAATAGTTGGATATTTGACATAAAGCTGTGTATCCATATAATCTGGTGCCATCCCTAATTCATTGTGTAATAACACATTGTTTTTAATATCACTATGATTGAAACGTTTATTCGTATCACATAAAAATACAATACTAAACTCTAGCCCCTTACTTTTATGAATACTCATAATACGTACTAAGTTTTCGCTTTCACCTACTAACTTGGCTTCTTGAAGTCCATCGGTTGTTTGCTGTAATTTAATCACGTATTGTAAGAAACCAAAGAGTTTCCCATTATTCATGTTTTCATATTGGGCAGCATATTTCTTTAAGAGGCTTAAGTTAGCCTTTTTCTTTGCTCCTGTTGGTAGCATAGAAACATAGCGATAATATCCTGTATCCACATAAAGTCTTGCAATAAGTTCTTCTACAGTCAGCTCACTACTTGCTTCACGATAAGCTTCTAACTGAGCTCTAAAGACTTTTACACTTTCCTTAGCTCCTTCTTGCTGCAAATAAACCTCTAGTGCTTCAAAGAAAGAGCCCTCTTCCTTGGCCTTACGAATATAAACTAAATCATCTAATTGTAAACCTACAATTGGTGAACGCAGTACCGTTAAAAGTGGAATGTCTTGAAGTGGGTTATCAATGATTTGTAAATAACTAATAATCGTTTGAACTTCTATGGCTTCAAAGAAATTATCACTTACATCAGCATACGCCCCAATTCCTTTATTGATTAAGGCTGTTTCAAAAATCCCTGCTTTATCTTTAGTGGCACGTAATAAAATCACGATATCTCTTGGTTCTACTTTACGATATGCCCCGAGTTCCTTATCATAAATATGAGTTGGATTGCCTTCTCCCTTTAAAAGCTTATCGATAAGGCTTGCCACCATTAAGGCTTCACATTCTACCTTTTTAAGATCTTCAAGGCTATTTTCTTCGCCTTCTGTACTTGTTTCTGGTTCCTTAGTTTCTAGCACATGGACTTCTATGCTTTCTGACAAACTATGTTCTGGTAAACTTTCAGGCTCCCCTTCATTATAGAGATTACCTTCCTTTAACTTAGCAAATTCATCATATTCCAGTTCCCCAACTTCCTTACTCATTACCTGCTCAAAGAT
>USPX01000200.1 GCA_900556665.1 uncultured Eubacteriales bacterium | reverse complement strand
TTAATAATGGCACTGCATCACTTTGTTCCACTTTGGTCACAAACTGCTTAATATCTCTTCTGGTACGCAACATTAAATCTGCTACAAGTTCCCCATAAACAGGATGGATAATAATCACATTTCGTACTCTCCCCCCATTATCAATAATAATGTTTAACTCTTCTTCACTATGCTTTTTATCATGTTTTACTAATACAACACGTTGACACATTGCTTTTGCTTCTTTATTGAGAATATATCCTCTAGCTGTGGCCAATATATCACATCCTTGCGCACGAAGCAAAGCTACATCTTGTACAATGACTTGCCTGCTTACCTCCAACTTTCTTGCTAAAAATGTTGCACTAATAGGTTTTGTATTTTCATTTAAAACCTTAAGTATTTCTTTTCTTCTTTGTTCGCCGTCCATTTTATTTCCCTTCTTTAATTAATGAAACTTTTTTCTTATTATAGCACAACTTATTTAAAATTTTACAAAAAAGGAGTTACCTTGAAATTATTTATAATTTCAAGGTAACTCCTTCTTATACATATGTTTTATTATTTTTGAAGTCTTGCTAAAAGACTTTCTCTTAAAGTTTCGAATCCTTTTTTACCTAATAATGCAAACATATTCTTTTTGTATTCTTCTACACCTGGTTGGTCGAATGGATTAACTCCTAATAAATATCCACTTACACCACATGCTTTTTCGAAGAAGTAAATCATACGACCCATGTTGTAAGCATCAATAGCTGGTAAGTTAACTACCACGTTTGGTACGCCACCATCAACGTGAGCTAAGATTGTTCCTTGGTAAGCTTGTTTGTTAACGAAGTCCATTGTTTTACCTGCTAAGTAGTTAAGTCCGTCTAAGTCTGTAGCTTCTTCTTGAAGAGTTACATCTTTTCTTGGGCTTTCTACATTGATAACAGTTTCAAATAACATTCTTTGACCATCTTGGATATATTGTCCTAATGAGTGAAGGTCTGTTGAGAAGTTTACTGATGATGGGTAAAGACCTTTTCCATCTTTCCCTTCACTTTCACCATATAATTGTTTCCACCACTCACCAAAGTATTGAAGACATGGTTCATAGTTTACGATAACTTCAGTTGTTTTACCTTTTCTTAAAAGTGCATTTCTAACTGCTGCATATTTGTAGCATTCATTTTCTTCTACATTAGGATTTGCATATTCTTCTCTTGCATCAGCAGCACCTTTCATTAAATCATCAATGCTGATACCAGCTACTGCAATTGGAAGTAATCCAACTGGTGTAAGTACAGAGAAACGTCCACCTACATCATCTGGAATAACAAATGTTTCATAACCTTCTTCTTTTGCTAATGTAAGAAGAGCACCTTTAGCTTTGTCTGTTGTAGCAAAGATACGTTCTTTAGCTGCTTCTTTACCATATTTATTTTCCATGAATTCTTTAAATACACGGAAAGCGATAGCTGGCTCTGTTGTTGTTCCTGATTTAGAGATAACGTTTACACTAACTTCTTTACCTTCACATACATCTAAAAGATCTTTAAGGTATGTTCCTGAAATATTATTTCCTACATAATAAATTTCTGGAGTTTTTCTTTGTTCTTTGCTAAGTGCATTGTAGAATGTATGGCTTAAAGCATCAATACATGCTCTAGCACCAAGGTAAGAACCACCGATTCCGATTACAATAAGTACATCAGAATTGTTTTGAATTTTTTCAGCTGCTTTTTTAATACGTTCAAACTCATCTTTGTCATAATCTACTGGAAGGTCAATCCAACCTAAGAAGTCATTTCCTGCTCCAGTTTTTTCATGTAACATTTGATGTGCAAGACCGATTTGTGCATTAAGGTATTCTACCTCATGAGCTTGTACTCCAGTTTTAGAGTAATCAACAGTAATTTTATTCATTACCAAAATCCTCCTAATATCGACAGATTAATATACTTTTTTACATTAGTGTTTAGTTATTAACTTTTATTTCCATTGACTTATAATTTCCATATTTTTAGGCATGAAAATAGCTAGAGTCTACGGTTAAATATAATTATCACAAAAATACCTACCTGAAAGGACTCTAGCCGTGGATAATTATATTACTTTATTTGAAAAATTTATAGGATCTATTAACTGGAAATTACTTCAGGCAATTGCCGTTAAACTTAATACTGATTATAAAATCAGGTCATTTTATACACATCATCATCTTGCAACCATGATTTATTTTCACCTTTGTGGGCATGATGGTTTAAGACATCTTAATCAATGTACCGTTGAAAATTTAAATCACATTATCCCTGAAGTAAGCCTCGCAACACTGTCTAATCACAATAATAATAGAGATTACAAGGTCTTTCTTCCAGTTTTGAACGACCTTATTCAGAAAGCATTAGTAACACTTACAAAAGACGAACGTCTCAAAAAATTTGGTACGACTAAAATGATTGATTCCACTACTATCAGCATGTGCTTAACATTCTTTGACTGGGCAGAATTTAGATCTACAAAGGCTGGCATAAAAATGCATACAAGTATTGATGGTGCTACAGGCATACCAGACCGTATCATTTTTTCAAATGCTAAGTGTCATGATCGTACTAAAATGGATGACCTCATGACTGATAAAGGAACCATCTATATTTGTGATAAAGGTTACATTGATTATGATAAATTTGACACCTACACAAGTAAAGAAATCTACTTTGTTAGTCGCCTTAAACATAATGCTAAGATTAATGATATTGAAGAACTGCCTATTACTTTTTCTAATGAGAAAGATGGACTTCTTCCAAAAGAAACTAAGATTATATTTGATAAAAAAGTTCGTCTTGGTAGTCAATATATTAATCTAACCAAACAGACTTACAGGATTATCAAGATCATTGACCCTACGGGTAAAGAACTTACTTTCGTAACCAATCTCATGAGATTTTCCTCTGAAGAAATAGCATGGCTTTATAAACGTAGATGGGATATCGAGTTATTTTTCAAATGGATTAAGCAACACTGCAAGATTAAAACACTTATTGGACATAGTGAAAATGCTGTAAAATTACAACTGATAACTGGCATTATCACTTATCTATTATTACGTCTTACGTGGCATGAAGTATCTCAAGTAAAAAGCTTAATCATACTTAAAAGAAAAATAACCAACTTGTTATTAACAATCTCCAATCCGCATAAAAGTTACTTAGAAATATTTTTCAGTAGTAGCTAAATACTAGAAATTTTAATAATGGTATAGACTATCCTAACATACGTATAGCTATCTTTAATGGTTAAATATGGTAAGCGATATTTGTGTAGTAAATCTTGTATAATTAAATATTGTCAATGGAAATTTTATCTATAAACTAAACACTAGTGACTTTTTTAACATATTCTATTATAATCTAACTTAGAGCATTTTTAAACACTAAATTATAATAGATTTATCAATATCATTATATATTTTTATTCACTTATACCTTAAAAATAAGAAAGAAATCACTTTTATAGACTTTTTTGCAAAACACCTAAGATAATATCTCCAAGAGTTTTACAATATCCTCTACATTTAGCGTAATTTCCTCTTCATTTTCTGTCTGCTCAGATATGTCACTCTTTCCTATTTGTTCAATCTTTTCTCTTTGTTCCAGTGTTAACTTTCTCTCTGTACTGTTTCCCTTACCATCTAAAACAATTAGTTTATTCCCTTTAACTTGTACCTTTTTATTTTGTTTTTTCTTTACTGGGTACACATTAATTACATGATTACTAATCTCTGCAATCAAATTATCACTTTGTTCATTAAGTCCCCTTATAATAGTATAAAACTCCATACTAATAGTTAAAAAGGCACTGATTGAAATGATAATAATTGTACGTAATGTTGCTCCTTCTTTATTAGCAATCACTATAAGTAACTCTAATATAACACTCCCCCACATAACATACTTTAGTTTCGTTGCTATATTTTTAACGGATACATAAGGAAACTTGCCAATATACTCTTTAGATAACTGACTTTTTATAATACTGTCTATATCAATTTCTGTCTCTACATTATCCATACATTTCCTATAACGATTAACTATTGTCTCTATAAAAGCTATACGTGTTTCAGTAGCATAAGCTTTATGATTTGTAAACATCTCTAAACTTTCTTCTATAGTCTTAAACTTATGTTCCACCATACAAGTCGTAAAAACAATAGCTATAGTTAGTATTATTTCAAATACAAATAACGTTATTAACATATTCTCCCCTCCTTATCTATATAATATACCAAGTCTATTTTAACATTTTTTTGAATTTTTTCAACTTTTAACTTGTGTATTAAAAAACAAAAGCAGGACAGCAAAGCCTTTCACTTTACCATCCTGCCC
>USPX01000199.1 GCA_900556665.1 uncultured Eubacteriales bacterium | reverse complement strand
ATAGACATAAAATTTAAAATACCATATTCTAGTAACAATTAAACGAAATAACACGTATTTTTATAGGTACATAGTGCATTGATAAATTAGAACCCTTTCCATATAATAAAAGAGTAATCAAATCCTATTATATAAAAAAGAGTTGTCAGCAGTTTGCGGCAACTCTTTTTTTGCGTTTGTAAGTGATGAGTAGGAGATAAATGGCTAAAATTTGTTAGAAATGACAAATGATAAGGTGTATGGTTAGTTTAAATTAACTAAAGGCACTAAAAAGATAGTAATTATTTTATGAAAAAGCTTAATATTATACGGTTATCTTATAAGTGAGAATATCTTATTATTAACATAACAGTTATAAAATTAACGTATAAAGGAGAAATGTATGTTAACTAAAACATTAGCAAGGGACGTATTAGGCGCAACAAACGAGAAAGTACAAAACTATTTTAAAGCACAATTAAATGGACAGTTAGTATATGATAGCCAATTTATAGATATAGCATTAAACAATGTAATTGCTGTAGGAGGATTTGCTTTCTATGTACCAGCAATTAACGAAATCCTTAAAGATGAAGTAGTAAGTCAATATGTAGATGGTTTAGATAGAAAAGCATCACACTTATTCAATATTGATGGAAATAAAGTAAGTTATTATACATACAAAGATGGTAATGTTACAGAAGAAACATTAGATGCTCAAATTGCAGAAACAATGGTTGAAGTCTGTAAAAACTATAAAACTTGGGCTGGAAGCATCAATGAAAAAGGTGAACACGTTATTGATTTAACAAAACCAGTACCAGGACCTCACTTCTATACAAATATGTTATTAGGTGACCGTATGAACTTTGAAGTGGCACTTCAAACAACACCTAAAAGTGTAGTAGATAGATTTGGTGCAGGAAGCTTTAGAGCACATGCTGCAACTCAAGTATTAGCTACAAGATGGGATATGTTACCAGAAGAAAACGGTTTCCCAGCAAATAGACAATTCTACATTGTAGAAAACGGAAAACAAATTTTCTATTCTGCAGATGTATTAGATGAAAATATTGCATCAGCTACATGTAAACATGGTCAAAACTACACAGTTATTGAGTACACAACAAAATGTGGTCTTAAAATTACAAGAACTATCTTCTTAGTTCCTCAATACGAAGGATTACCAGTAGCAACAGAAGTACAACGTATTGCAATTGAAAATACAACAAGTACAAAGAGAAATATTAAACTTGTAACAACTGGTATGCTTGCAACAGCTGCACCAGGCGCATTAATGGAAGACGTTGTATATTCAACAGTTATTATGCAATCACAAGTTATCAATGATGAAGAAGGTAACTTAATTGGTTATGCACCAAGCTACTACCCAATCAACGCAAGAGCTGATGTACGTTTTACAACATTTATGGCATTTGAAAAAGGCGTTAAAAAATATGCTACAGAACTTTGTACAAAATATAGTGAGTTTGTAGGTAGCGGCAATTTATACAAACCACAAGGGCTTAAAAAACTTTCTAATAACTTAAATACAAAAGGACCAGGTTTCTTCGCATTAGGATGTAACTTAGAAATCGATGCAAATGACACAGTATATGGTGATCATTTCGTAGGTCTCGTTTCTAAATTTGATAATAAAGAAGTTCCATCAAATGTTATTGATGAAGAGCTTGTAAACTTACAAAATAAATTTGCTACAAAAGAAGTTGTAGACAATGCTTTAAGAGAGCAACAAGAAGCATACAAAAAATACAGCACATACTTACAAGTAGAAACTAGCGATGCTGATTTCGATAGCTATGTAAATAAAAATTTACCATTCCAAGTATTATATCAAACATTCGTATCACGTTCATTCGACCTTACACAAAAAGGTTACCGTGAAATTGGTTTCAGAGAAATCCAAGATATCTTCGTTTCTCAATACTATTTAATTTCTATGGGTGAAATTGAATATACAAAATCATTATTAAGCGAATGGATTGAAAAAGTATTTGAATATGGATACTGCTACCACAACTTCTTCTGGAAAGGTAAAGAAGCAGGTAAATGGTCAGATGATGGTTTATGGCTCGTACAAGCTGTTTATCGTTATGTAAGCTACAGTGGAGATAAAGCATTCTTAAATGAAATGTATGAAATCCCAGAATCAAATGGTAAAAAACGTAGTGTATATGACACATTAAAAGCAATCATCAAATATTCATCTGAAATCTCAGTTGGTGAACATGGATTCCCACTTATTGATTTCGCAGACTGGAATGACTGCTTAAAAGTAGATGATGAATACTTAACAGGTCCACAAAAAGAAAAAATGGACGGACCATTCAAAGGTTACTCTGAAAGTGTTATGAATGCATTCTTATTAAAAGTAGCTATGAATGAAATGGAAGAATTCGCTGGATTCCAAAATGATGAAACATATTTAGCACATTTAACAGCAGTAAATGCAAAATTAGCTGAAAACATTCAAAAATATGCTTGGAAAGATGACTTCTTCGCAAGAATCTTATTTAACAGATTTGGTGATGAAATCACTTACTTAGGTGCTAACAATGATGGATTCTCTTCAGATCCAGAAATTAATGGTACATACTTCTTAAATTCATTCAGCTGGTCAGTATTATCTAAGTCTGCAACACAGCAGCAGATTGCAGTAATGTTAGACCGCATTGAAACATACTTAAAAACACCATATGGACTTAAACTTATGAGCCCAACAGACCTTTCAAAAGTTGCAAGAAGTACAGCAACTGGAGAATACTTCCCAGGGGATAGAGAAAATGGTGGTATCTTCAAACATGCTACAATGATGGCTACAGCAGCGATGTTACAAGCAGCAAAAGTTGTAGAAGATGTAAACTTAGCTGAAAGACTTAGAAATGTAGCTTACTGGATGGTTAAACTTGTATTACCATACAAAACATTAGAAGATCCATTCAAAAAATGTGGTAACCCAAGATGGTGTACACAATACAACAATAGCCAAACAGGCGAAAACATTGGGCCAACACTTAGTGGTACATCTACATGGCTTACAATCACATTATTTGAAATGTTAGGTATTGAATACGAAAACGAATCACTCGTATTAAATCCAATCTTAGATGAAACAGAAACTAATGTAAAATACACACTTAGATTCTACACATCTGAATACACAGTTAACATTATCAAATCAGAAGGCTTCACACGTTTAGTAGATAGTAAATATGAACTTACTGTAGACGGACAAGTAGTAAGCGGTAACCGTGTGAAATTAGAAAATGACGGTAAAGCACATCAAATTACATTACGTTTTGAAGCGTAATAGTTTATAAAGGAGGATATTGCCATGGGCTACAGATTTACAGATTATAAAGGTTCATTCAAGATGCTAAATCCAGAGAAAAATAGTTATGCATACTTCCCAATTGCCAATGAAAAAGGTGTCATGTCTAGCGTGACACCTACCCTAAATGGGGATTGTAAAATGGGACAAAATACATTTTTACTCTCACCAGTAAGTGCGGAAGAACTTCATAATAATAAATCTTCTAGAAACTTTTGGATAGATGTAGATGGAAAAGGTGCTTGGTCAGTTACAGGCGTATCAGCCAGACAACAAGCACAATTATTTACTAAAGAAAAAGATGAAACCTTATTAGAAGCAGGCATCATGTGGCATAAAGTAACACGTATATCTGAAGAAATGGGTATCAAAGCAGAAGTAACTTCATTTGTACCAAATGTAGAAGCAGATGGAGTAGTTACAGAAGATACTGTAGAACTTATGAAGGTAACAATTACTAACGTAGGAAATGAAGTATTAACTTTAAGACCTACAGCAGCAATACCACTTTATGGACGTTCTGCAACAAACTTAAGAGATCATAGACATGTAACTTCACTTTTACATCGTATTCAAACAACAGAGTATAGTGTACTTGTAAATCCTACTTTAACATTTGATGAAAGAGGACATAAAGTTAATACTGTAACTTATGGTGTATCAGGTGCTACAGAAAATGGTGAAATGCCAGTTGGTTTTTTCCCAGTTGTAGAAGACTTCATTGGTGAAGGTGGTTCATTTGAAGTACCAGAAGCTATTATGGAAAGTAAAGACCCAATCATTGGGGCTGATGTAAAAGTAGATGGCTATGAAGCAATCGGTGCATTATCTTTTGCAAAAGTAGCATTAAAACCAGGTGAAAGCAAATCTTACATTGTAGCAATTGGCTTCGCAGAAGAAGGCGTAAACTATGAAGAAATGGCTAAAAAATACTTAAGCGGTGAAAGTTTTGATAAAGCGTTAGAAGCAACAAAAGCGTATTGGGATGAAAAAATCAATATCAACTATCACACAGGAGATGAAACATTTGATAATTGGATGTATTG
>USPX01000198.1 GCA_900556665.1 uncultured Eubacteriales bacterium | reverse complement strand
ATTTTAGATAATATCCAAAATAATATATATGTCTATCGTTTGTCTTCGGATTTAATTCCTTTTTGTACCCACCCTTATATGAAAGCCCTTTATAAGGAAAAGGTAGAGCAAAATGATGAGATGCAGTCTATTTATGATTTGATTGAGACTTTAAGAAAGAAATATAACCTGCGTATAAGTATTCATCCAAGTCAATTCAATGTCTTATCTAGCCCCAAAGCTGATGTAGTAGCGCGTTCAATAGAGGAGGTACAAACACAAGCTAGCTGGATTAAACGTGTAGGGGGACAAAATGTAGTACTTCATATGGGGGGCATTTATGGCGATAAGGAGTCGGCAGTTAAAAGATTAGAAAGTAACTTACAGTATGTAGATTGTAAACTGCTTTCAATAGAAAATGATGATAAGTCTTATCATACATTAGATGTGGTAACACTTTGTGAAAAGTATGGTTTAAAGTGGGTTTATGATTTTCATCATGATAGATGCCATCCAAGTCCTAATGGCATGGGTGGAGTTAGAGAGCTTATTAAGGCATACCCACCAGATAAATATCATTTATCAACGGGTACGCCTGAGATTAATTCGAGACCACATGCAGATTATATTAGTAGTAGAGATTATAAAGCTTTTGTGACATTTCTAGAAAGCTGTGAGATTAAGGAGGCAGATGTAATCTTTGAAGCTAAAAAGAAAAACTTAGCTATACATGAGATATTAACCCCTTTGGAAGATGGATACTGGAAACTTAAGGAGTAGGAGAAAATAAATGAGACAGATTAAGCAAGTATTTAAATGGTTATGTGTAAGTTTAATATGTATAAGTTGTATTGGAACGGGTATAGTGATTAAAGCTAGTGAAACGGGGAAAAAGTTACTCCCTATATACTGCGTAGATACAAAGGGTGAAAAGAAGGTGGCACTGACCTTTGATGCCGCATGGGGCGCAGATGATACGGATCAGATTATTGAAATACTAAACAAATACAATGTAAAAGCAACCTTTTTTATGGTAGGAGACTGGGCTAGAAAATATCCGGATGCAGTGAAGAAGTTTCAAGAGGCTGGTCATGATATAGCTAATCACTCTAATAAACATCCTCATGTTTGCCAAATGAATAAAGAAGCTATTAAGAAGGACTTATTAGAAGCGCATGCTACACTTAAGGAAATTACAGGTCAGGAACCTTATCTTTATCGTCCACCTTATGGCGAATATAATAATACAGTATTAGAAGCAGCTAAAGAATGTGGTTATTACACCATACAATGGGATGTAGATTCCCTTGACTGGAAAGAATATGGGCTTGAGCCACTTATTAATAAAGTATTAAATCATAAAAATTTACGTCCGGGAACAATTATCCTTATGCACAATGATACTAAATATACAGCCAAGGCTTTAGAAAGCATTGTAAAAGGCATTATTGATAAAGGATATACCTTCGTCCCTGTATCAGAACTTATTTATAAAGATACAAATTGTAAGATAGATCATGAAGGAAGACAGCTAGCTCCACAAGAATCAGTTTCTAATACAAATACAGAAACCATTCAGTAAGCATTTGTAAAATAAAAAGAGAGTGTCGTAAAAGGTTTGCGACACTCTCTTAATCTAAGATAAGATTAGGAAACTTTATAGGTGTTTTCTAATTGTTTTTCAAATAAAGGATTAAGTAATAAATCAAGTTGCATGCTTAGTTGTAATACTTCTGGGGAGAGTAGGTTATAAGCATTTTTTTTGATAGTAAAATTTAAAGTTTTTTTCAGATGAACAATTTCATTTTGGGTAGGAATATTCATTGAATCGGCCTCTCTTTAAGAAAAATGTGACTAGGATGTAAGTACCTGACTAATATTATAATATGTGAAAATATAAAAGATGTGACTAATGTTTCAAAACATAAAATAAAAAACAATAGTGAACACTAAGTATATTAAGTCATAACTAAAGGAGTACATCAAATGATGATTATAGGCGTAGATAATACATTTCATTTAGGTAACGAAACGATTGCTTTATTAAAATCAGCAGCAGATAAGAATCAAATTGCATATATACACCTTAAGGTATTAGCCAGTAGAGAATATAAAGGTATGCTACTTAAAAAAAGCGTTGATATTATCAAAAAAAATCAAGAAATTAAATTATGTATTATTGAATTTACTAAAAAAGCCCTAACAAGTCTTAAAGCAATTAAGTTTGATTGTATCGTGTTTTTTGATGGACAAATGGGTTATAAAAAATACTGTAATCATCATATGTATTTTGTAAAAAATAAATTAAAGAAGTTATGTGATATAAGGACACTTATTGTACCTGATACCATGAGATGTCGCTTAGATAAAGATATTAGTTATGGATGGAGTAAAGGGGCACATATTTCACTTACAAGTAGTGAGGAAGAAATAGAAGGTGTATTAGAGGTGCAATGCATTTTGCAACATCCTACTATTGCTTTAAAGGGGGATTTTACCACACCTAGGGAGTTTGGCATAAATGGTAAAGCAAGATATCCAGAACAAATATTAGCTGCTGTAGCTATACTTATTTTATATGGATTTGATTTTTATAAAACAAAGTATAAATTGGAATAAATCACCTTGTCCTTGAATAAGATGTTAAAGACATACGATTAAAGGAAAGGCATAAAGCCAGAGGATAGGATAAGGAGTGGTTAGTAATGATAGAGCACATGTTAGAAAACAATAAGGTACTACTTATAGGAAAAGTAGTTAGTGAAACTAAATTTAGTCATAAGGTATATGGAGAAGGCTTTTATACTTTTGATTTAGAGGTACCTAGGTTAAGTGAATCAGCAGATATTTTACCTGTTACAATTTCAGAGAGACTTTTGCCATCTATTGGAGGAAATATACTTGGAAAAGTGTTAGAGATTGAAGGACAATTCAGGTCTTATAATCAGTATGAAGAAGGCAAAAATAGATTAATCTTAACGATTTTTATATTTGAAGTAAAAGAAGTAGGGCTAAGTGAACTAAGCAAGAATAAAAATGAAATTAGTCTCAATGGCTTTGTATGTAAGACGCCTATTTACAGAACAACACCATTTGGAAGAGAGATTACGGATTTACTTCTTGCTGTTAATAGATCGTATCATAAATCTGATTATATTCCATGTATCACCTGGGGGAGAAATGCTAGATTTGCACAAAATCTTGTAACAGGTGATCATATTCAAATAAGTGGACGTATTCAAAGCCGTACTTACCAAAAGAAATTAGAAACAGGAGAAGTTGAAATCAAAACAGCTTATGAAGTATCTATTAGTAAAATGGAACAAGTAGAAGACAATAATGAAGAGAAAAAAGAAGAAACAGTAGAAGTTAAAGAGACAAATGAATAATACATAATATTAATAAAGCCGTCAGCAAATGTTATGACGGCTTTTTAATATTTTAGAAATATTGTACATTTTAAAGCAAGTTGTGATATAATGAGTGGGAAAAAGGAAATAGACAAAAAAATATAAAAATGCAAAATAAAGGATTGTTAGGATGAATGATATTACAAATGGAGAAAGAGTAAAAGTTAAATCCGTAGAATATGTAATTATTAGGCAAAAACGTAAAACAGCTGCTATAAAGATAGAAAAGGATTTAAAGGTAGTTGTTAAAGTTCCATTGTATATGAGAGACAATGAGGTACAAGACTTTATATTGAAATATGAAAAGTGGGTTCAAGAGTCCCTAGATAAAAAACAAAAAGTTAAAGACAATAATGACTGGATACTTAATAAAAAAATAATGTATTTGGGAGAATATAAAGAGATTAATATTCAAGTTGTGCCGTATGCTAAAGAAATAGTTATTTTAAATGATAAAGGCTTTAAAATGATTACCTCAGGAAATGAAGAACTTATGCGTAAGGCAATGGAGAACTTTTTAAAAACACGTAGTAAGAAGCTTTTTTCAAGCATTACAGAAACATATGCCCAGTTAGTTGATGTAAAGTTTAATAAGATTACCATACGTAAGCAAGAAACAAGATGGGGGAGCTGTTCACAAAACGGTAACTTATCCTACAATGTAAAGCTTATGTGTGCCCCTATGGAGATCATTGAATATGTGATTTTACATGAGGTTATGCATTTAAGACATTTTAATCATAGCTTGGCATTTTGGGATGATATTAAAGAGATTATGCCAGATTATAAAGAACGCATGGCGTATTTAAAGCAATTTGGACACAGTTTTATAATATAGTTATTTACAATTTTATAATATGTCTATTATAAAAGGAGGAAAAATAATGGAGAAGGGGCTTGTAGAAGTCTATTATGGTACAGGAAAAGGAAAAACAACAGCATCCATAGGATTGGGAATTCGTGCACTAGGCAATAATTATAAAGTAATTATGGTGCAGTTTTTAAAGA
>USPX01000197.1 GCA_900556665.1 uncultured Eubacteriales bacterium | reverse complement strand
ACATATGAAAATATTTTTTATCTAAATTAATCAGCAGAATAACAGAATGTAAAAATATGTAAAATTGTATCATTCTATATACGATAAGTGAATCATCTTTAGCATGGGGTATTATTGCAATTATTATTTTAATCCACTTAAGATAAAAAGTATTAGTTAAATCGATTATAAATTTAGCAGGATTAACTAAACATATCATTCAAGGTAATCTCATAGTTAAAGCTCAAGTTAATGATATTTGAACAAATCATGGCCTATATTCCAGAACATAATACTAATATTGTAAGTAATCTTATGCACCACTACTTAGATAACAGTATTGATCGCAAAACTTTACTAGATGGTATTGCCGCAGAATGGCAAAAACAATACTAGTAATAAAAACTACATTTACTTTAATACTTGTTATAAATAAAAATAAGGTATAGCAAATCCATTTTTGCCATACCTTATTTTTATATTTCTACTAAAGTTACCTCTACTATCCCTGTAACCCTCTTGCCTGTCTATCCATATCTTCAACTACAATATCATAAATTTCACCTAATGTAGAGCAGTACTCTAATACTTTCCATGGTTCATTTGTATGGAAATGAATTTTAATCAGTTCCTCATCACCTACTGCTAACAAACAGTCCCCCTTTAAATGCGTTGTGAAATACTCGTTAATTGCATCCTCGCTAAGATTTTTACCTTCAATTAATAGTTGTGTATCATATTTAAATTCTATCATCTTACTTTCCTCCTAAGATTCAATTTAAAAATGCCTTCTATACTTGTTTTCATCTAGCCTATTATTTTATCTGCAATTTTTACATATCCATTTTCTAATTTTATAGGATACTGTAAAGTCTTAACTTCTTTATTGTACTTATATTCTCTTTTTCCTACTGTTAGAACAATTTCTACCCCCTCTTTAGTCAAAGTCACTGCTTGCTTTTGCTTATCCCATACAACCTTAAACCCATTTTCAGTAGCCAAATTACGAACAGCTACATACTCAGCTTCTTCTATTTCTTCTGTATTTACTTCTACATCATTCTCTTCCCCATCTAATACAAATACCATTTTCGGTGTAGTCTGTGCCGGAATACTACGTGTTGTATTCTCGTATATTACCATTAAATCTTTATTTCTTATATTCTCTACTTTCAATGACTTTTTATCATCTGTAATGCTTTTAATAATAGTGCTATCAGCAATATTAAGTGCTAATGTATTTTCTTCATTAACTAATTCATCATTAAAATAACCTACTTCTAAATTAGCAGTTTCACTATGAATGATTACTACTTGAGCTGCCGAACATCTAGCAGGCAAACTTAACATCATTGGTGCGTCTTTAGGATATACTACACTCACTGTCATATCCTTTTTGAGATCTCCCACCTTCTTAAATGTTCCACTTGCCACATCAAAAACACGGATATCTTTCTTTAAATAAAAGATTGTCCCATTCTCATCTCCAACCTGAAGCTCATAACCATTGTCTCTCTCTGTAATTGTACAAACCTGTCCCACTTCTGTCATAAAGCCCTCTACTGCTTTCTGAGTGCTCTCTATTGCCACCTTGTTTACCTCCTGTAACTCACTTGCTAATACTGTACCTCCCATACTCATCCCCATTACCATAGCCATAATACTTATCATTAATCTTTTATTCATTGCCTGTCTCCTTATTTATCTATTTGTTATATAGTACCCCCTATATATAAAATTTTTATAAACCATAATTATATCTTCCTTCCTCCTGATAATTCTTCATATAACTATTTCATTATTTACTATAATCAGAGTCAGGTATACACTATAAATAAATACATCTTCTAGTTATATCACTTATATCTATTATTTATATCTTATTAGGAGGTTACCATGTTAGAGTTCCTTAAAGCTACCCCCTCAGATTTAGAGGAGTATATGAAAGCTAAAATAGATGCTTTCTCAGATGATGTTAAATTATATGGATTTGGTCCAACTGGATACGATGATTTTGAAAAACAAAAAGAATGCTTCCTTAACTATCCAACTTATAAAATTGTATTAGACAATAAAATCATAGGCGGTATGACCTGTCGTGATTTAGGAAATGGCTTATTCTGGATAGGCGGCATTTACATAGATCATGCACACCAAAACATGGGGATTGGTGCTAAAGCTATTCAATTCCTAGAAAAAGAATTTCCTCAGGCCAAAAGATGGCAATTAGAGACACCCTATAAAAATTATAGAAACCATCACTTCTATGAGAAAATGGGATATAAAAAGATAGATGAAAGTATGCCTAGAGAAGATAAAAATGGATTTTACTTGTTCTTATATGAGAAAGAAGGGTTGGTGAGTTGTGATTCTTAACTACACCTTCCGTAATCTGTGAATCACTAACCTCGAAGCTTAAAGTAACACGATAAGCTCGCTCCATTTCATTTCGCTCAAACAGCTGGCTGGGGGATGAGTGCGCTTAACTACACTTTCCGCAATTTGTGATAGTCTAAGCTCGATAATCAAAGCAACGGTCAAAACTCGTTCACTTCGTTCACTTAAACAATTGCCCTAAAATCGCTTTGATTATCTTCACTAAGGCTATCAATAAATTACTCTACAGGTAGCATAGTCTCCCCTACGACTCCCTCCTCTCTTTCGACAACCTAGACGGGTGGGAAAAGATGGCTAAATCTTTACTTTATAGTTATTATATACATCCTTAACAACACATAAAAGGAGCTACCTAGTAGTGATATGACTCCAATAGGTTAGATTTTAGTTCTAACTTATTGGGATTAGCTCACAATTCTGCTTTTCTAGGTAGCTCTTTGTTTAACATATTTTCCTTCATTTAAATCATGATTATTAATGATTTTAAGGTCATTAACTGCTCATAATGCTTACTAAACATTTACGCTTTGCATAACTTTTGCTCTATTTTCTACACTTTCACTTCTTTCACCAATTGCGCTATCTACTAAAATAGCAATTGCACCATCTCCTGTAACATTTGTAGCTGTTCCGAAACTATCTTGCGCTGCATGGAGGGCAATCATAATTGATTTTTCTAAGTTGCCAAATCCAAACATTGTTTCAAGTAATCCTAAAGCTGCCATAACGCCTCCTCCTGGCACGCCTGGTGCGGCAATCATTGTTACACCTAACATAAAGATAAATGGTAACATAATTGATAACGTTGGTACTGTGCCATTCATATACATCACTGCCATAGATGTCACAACTAAAGCAATTGTATCCCCTGCTAAATGAATTGTTGCTCCTAATGGTACTACGAATTCAGCAATTTCTTCACTAACTTTATTACTTTTAACACATTGAAGTGTCACTGGAATAGTTGCTGCTGATGATTGTGTTCCCACTGCTGTAAAGTAAGCTGGCAGCATATTTTTGATTAATTTAAATGGATTTTCTTTCTTCACTATGCTAGCAATAGTATATTGAACACATATGTATAATGCTTGAAGTGTAAATAATACAGCATATACAATAGCAAATGATTTAAGTGTGGCAAAGATTTCACCACTAAAACTTAATTTAGCAAAGATACAGCCAATATAAACTGGTACTAATGGAATTAAAATATAAGTAACAATCATTAATACGATTTGATTTAATTCCTCAAATACTTTAAGTAAACTACTATTTTTAATTTTAGCTGTCCCAATGCCTAAAACAAATGCAAGTACAAGGGCTGACATAACTCCCATAATAGCTGGTATTTCAATTGTAAAGTATGAAGTTACTGCTATCGCTGATGATTCAAGTGTTGAAGTGCCGCTTATAAAAGCTGGTAACACTAAATTTCCAATGAAATAAGCAAGTATACCTGCTACAATTGTTGAAACATAAGCAATCACAATTGTGAGTAATAACCCTTTTCCTGATTTATTCCCAAGTGTTGCAATCCCAGGTACGATAAAGCCAATGATAATAAGTGGAATAACAAATGATAAGAAGTTTCCAAATAAATCACTAAATGTGGCCGCAAGTCTCACTGGTACTGCAAAATCTAAAGCTTTACATCCTAAGCCTAATATAATCCCTAAAACTAAACATATACAAATTCTTAAAATTAAAGATCCTTTCTTCATAAATGCCCCCTTCTAGTTTTCCTTTGCGTTTATTGTTTACAATAATACATTAAACAATTAAATATGTCAAACAAATCTTATTATTTGTTTCCTGTGTATTTTCTTTTGTCTTTTGTACACAAACAATCTAGGTAATATAAAAGCGTGTATTCAAAAGTATTCACATCTTTAAATACACGCTTTCATTCACACTACACCTTGATTATCAAGATATTATGTACCTTATATTCATTTTAGTCTTATCTCACGTTCCCACTCTTATACACACTTAATCGACATTTGTCCGTACAGTATAATACATTTAAAAAAATTATT
>USPX01000196.1 GCA_900556665.1 uncultured Eubacteriales bacterium | reverse complement strand
AGGTAAAAAGAAAAATACTAAAAATATAAGAGCTAAAAATAGAAAGGCGAGAGAAGCTGAAATACTTCCAGAACTTGAAAAAGTTTTAATGAAGTATATTAAGTATAAAGAGGACTATGAATATATGTTCCCTTCTAGAAAGGGAAATCATATTACAGTGGATAGAGTTACTAAGATACTTAAAGAAGCTGCAAGCTTTTTTAGTTTAGAAGATATAACTGCACATAGCATGAGAAAAACATATGCATACACTGTTTATGTAGAAAGTGGTTACGATATTCTTGCAGTAAAAGAAATGCTAGGTCATTCTAGTGTAGAAGAAACAAAATTATATTTAGGTTTAGACAGGGAACTATATCACCAATACAGTCAAAGTTTAAGAAGGCTTGTTAGGTGATATTTTTTTATTCGACAAACTAATACCGTAAAAATTAACCTATCGGTATTCGATAGTATTTTTTACTGTGCATATATAGAAAGAAAATGAAAAAATGAATGTTGTATTCTCTAAGTAAATACGGTATTCAAGGAAGGAAAAGGTGTAATTTTATGAGCAAATATGAAACTCATATAGAGCCAAATTTTGATTTAATTAAAAAAATGATTGAAGATGGCGCTACAGAAAAGCACTGTGCCGAAACTCTCAGGCGTTGCATATTCAACGTTTCGTGAGTACAAGAAGAAATATTCGGCGTTTTCGGCACTTATAAAATCATGTAAAAGGAATGTAGTCCAGGATGTAAGAGCTGCACTTGTGAAGAAGGCTAAGGGGTTTGAATATGTAGAAACAAAGAAGACCTATATGAAAGTTGACCTTCCTGTTAAGACTTTACTTGCTTTAAGGAGACTAGGTTATACAGAGGAGGAGATAGATGCGGTAATGACAATTAAAGAAGAAGTATCCAACAAGGTTGCTTTACCAGATACTAATGCAGCTAACTTGGTACTTAAAAACTATGATAAGCATCAATGGGCAAATGATCCTCAAATGCTTGAGATTAAAAAGAAAGAGTTGAAGCTTAAAGAGAAAGTAGTAGAAGCTAATAACTGGTAGGTGATTAAATGTTTACATTAGATAATTTCTATCAAAGTAAAGAGTGGGTATCATTTGTTAATAAGCTTAAAGTTAGTAGAGTAAATGAGGAAGGTTTTATTATATGTGGACATTGTAATAAAGCTATAGTTAGTAAGTATGACTGTATTGGTCATCATATAACTCATTTAACTAATGATAATATCAATGACTATAACATCAGTTTGAATCCTGATAATGTAATGTTAGTTCACCATAAATGTCATAACCAAATACATAATAGATTTAATGGTTATAAGAAGAAACAAGTATTCTTGGTATATGGTGCACCTTGTAGTGGAAAGAGTACATGGGTTAATAAGCATGCTGGTAGAAATGATTTAATAGTTGATATAGACAAGATATATCAGTGTATATCTATAAACAAAGAATATATTAAACCTAACTCAATTAAGAATAATGTATTTCAAATTAGGGATTGTATTATTGATATGGTCAAGACACGTTATGGATTTTGGGAGAATGCTTATATTATAGGTGGATATCCATTTAGAGGTGATAGAGAGAGACTTCAACGTGATACTGGAGCTGTACTTGTGCATATAAAATCAACGAAAGAAGAATGTATTAGCAGGGCAAAGAACAGACCAAAAGAATGGATTGATTATATTGAAAATTATTTTGAAAAATTTCAAGAATAATCCCCCCACATTCAAAAAATTTTGAGCTGTAGGACAACTGTAATTGAGGTCTTAACTTTTTCTCCACACGATTTTTTGAGATTTTTCGAAAATTTTGGCTGGAATTTTAAAAATAAAAGGGAAGTAAAGTGATTTTATGGATAGAAGGGAAGAGTTAGAAAATTATTTAAAAGAAAATCTAAAAGAAAATAGTGAAGTGTTTCTTCCTATAGTTGATGGGATTGTTTTTTTAGAGGAACAACTTGATATTTTACGAGGATATCCATTTTTAAAGGTAAATCCTAATAATCCAACAATGCAAAAAACAACAGCTGCAGCTAAACAGTATAAGGAATTAAGTCAAACATATTTAAATACTATTAAGGTCATTATATCTTGCACAAATAATAATGGAGGAGGAGAAGATAGTCCTCTACGAGCATATATTAGAAAGTTGAATAAGTCTTATGAATAATGAATTTTTTTTAACTCAGTATAGAGAGGAAATAAGAAAAGGAAATATTGTAGTTGGACAGCAACTTCTTATGGAACTTGATAACCTTATGGAGGATTTAAATAATCCTAGATATTATTATGACCCTACAGAAGCCTATAGAAGAATTCATTTTATGGAAAACTGTATTAGGCTTACTAAATCGCCTTTTTATAATAAACCTATGAAATTGATGCTGTGGCAAAAAGCATGGATTGAAGCATTTTACAGTTTTAAAATGAGTGAGACAGGATTTGATAGATTTAAAAAAACAGTACTTGAAATAGCTAGAAAAAATACAAAGAGTGAAACCTCATCTGGTTTAGGTTTAACAGAATTAATATTAGGTCCAGGTGGAGCTGATATAGTTTGTAGTTCAAATGATGATCCTCAAGCAGATATACTTTATCAAGCTATAAATACAATGAGATTATTAATAGATCCATTAGAGTTAGATACTAAAAAAGCTAAAACACATATTGAAAATAAAGTAAATAGGTCTAAAGTATTTAAATTATCAGATAGAACTCGAAATAAAGAAGGTAGAAACATAGACTTTGCTATAGTTGATGAGGCTCATGAGATGAAAACAAATGTTATTTTTAAATCAATTGAGCAGTCACAGTCATTAAAGGATAACCCTAAATTAATTATTATATCTACAGAAGGATTTGTTAATGATGGATTTTTAGATAATGAACTAAAAAGTTGTCAAAAAATAATAACTAAAGAAGATACAGGGCCAATGGCAGAGATAACTCTACCTTGGCTATATACACAAGATTCAGAACTGGAAGTTTGGCAAGATGAAAGCAGTTGGCCTAAATCTAATCCGACTTTAGGGGTTATAAAAAAATGGAGTTATCTTAGGGAGCAAATAGATGCTGCTCAAAAGTCAAAAGCAGATAGAATATTTGTTTTAAGTAAAGATTTTAACATTAAACAGTCAAGTCAAGAAGCTTGGTTGTTTCAAGATGACTATGAGTATGAAGCAGTTTATGATTTAGAGGATTTTAGAGGGAGTTTATGCTTAGGAGCAGTAGATTTGGCAGAAACAACAGACCTTGTCAATGCTAAAATTTTAATGCTTAATCCAAAAGATAAAACAAAGTATGTTCATACTATGTATTTTATACCGGAGTCAAAATTAGATGATAAAAATAATGATAAAAATGCTGGGGCTAAATATGCAGAATGGGCTAAACAAGGACTTATAACAATTTGTGAAGGGAATGATGTTGATTTAACTATAGTTGCAGATTGGTTTTATAAAATATTCAAAGAATATGGGATTAAACTTGTTAAATGTGGATATGATGTAAAGTTTTCAAAAGAATTTTTAAACCGTATGGAGCTGTATGGATTTGAATGTGAATTAATTTTACAAAATGCTACGACTCTTAATGCTGCTATGAGATTAGTAGAGGCTGATTTTAAAAGTAGATTAATAAATTATAATCAAAATGCAGTAGATAGATGGAATTTATCTAATGCAGGGATTGAAGTTGATAATAAGTGCCAATGTATGTGTGTAAAAATGGAGATTGAAAAGCGTATTGATGGAGCTGTATGCTTAATTATTTTATATGAAACATTTAGGCGTTTTAGAGAAATTTTGAGAAAGAGGGGGTGAAAAAGATTGTACTAATAGACCTATTAAAGAAATTTACGAATAAAAAAAACAGTTATAAGTATCTTCCGATGTTAAATGGTTATACACCTATTTTTAGTCAGTTTGGTAATGATATATATGCATCTGATGTTGTGCAACAAGCAATTGTATGTATTGTAGATGAAATGAAAAAATTACAGTTAGTGCACGAAAGGACAATAGGTAGTGATTTAACAACGGTTGATAATTTTCTACAACCTGTATTAGACAATCCGAATCCAATAATGACACAGAGTGAATTTATAGAAAAATTCATGTGGTTATTGCTGCTTAATTATAATAGTTTTATATTTCCAGTTTGGGAAGGTGGAAAAGTGAAACAACTTTGGCCATTAAAACCAAAAACAGTTACTTTTCTTGAAGATCTAGCAAATGAGATTTTTATAAAATTTGAATTTAGTAATGGATATGAAACAATATTAAGATATAGTGATGTAATTCACATAAGATTAAATTACTCTGTAAATGATTATATGGGTGGCGATGAATTAGGACAGCCTAATCACTCAGGGTTATTAAAAACATTACAAATAAATAATGTCTTACTTGAAAATGTTGCAAAGTCATTAGAGG
>USPX01000195.1 GCA_900556665.1 uncultured Eubacteriales bacterium | reverse complement strand
AGCGTGCTGACCACTCCATGCGGAGCGCCCCTCTTCTATGCCAAATTACCCGATGAAGCTACTAAAAAAGGACTACTTCACTATACAGTAGCCCTTTCATGATAAACTCATTCACTTTTCTCTTCTCACCCTCCAGCATCTTTTTTGAGCTAAAGAGGGTTTTGTTATAGTAGACTAGTTGGGGATGCTGGGGGCAGCTAGTCTACATTCGGAACAATTTGTTGAGTCTCTTAGTGAAGATGCTCAAAGCGTTCTTAGGTTGAGTGTCTGAGCGAAGCGAGTTTTCAACCGTTGCTTTGAGCATCAAGCTTAGAGACTCACAAATTGTGTAGTCGTAGCTAGATGACCCCAGCATCCCCAACGGATGTCTCGCTATAACAAATTACCCGATGAAGCTTGAAAAACGTGCTCTTACTTCTTCTTCCCCAATAATTTGCATAATTGTATATAAATCTGGTGTATTTGTTCTATGTGTTAAAGCTGATCTTACAGCTCCAGCTACATCTGATACCATACCTTTGAATGCTTCTGGATCTTTTTTGTAAGCTTTTCTATCTGCTGTATATCCATTTGCTACAGCGTAAGCTTTAAGTTCTTCAAACCATTCTTCTTGTGTTGTATTGAAGTTATAAACTTCTTTGTATCCTGTAATGATTTCTTTAGCTTCTTCCATTGTTACTGTTTTAGGAAGCTCTACTTCTGTTTCACCACTAAATAATTCATTATAGAAGTAGCAGATTTTCTCTTTTACTTCTGACCCTTTACGAGGTTTTGGACCTTCTTTATCAATACCAAAGATAGCTTTAGACATTTCTTCGTGTGCTGTTACGATTTCATACATTTCTTTATCGAATTCTTTAGCCCACTCTGTGTAAAGTGTGTATACTTCTTCTGCTGGCATTTTTGAAATAACGTCTTTACTTACGTCATTTAATTTCACAAGGTCGAAGAGTGCCCCACTTTTACTCATTTTATCAAGTGCTACTGGGAATTCTAAGTAATCAGCTTTTGGATTTTCCATACGCCATTCTTCGAATGTAGAGTTGATGATATTTAAAAGGTACTCTACTACAGAAGCTTTTGGATATCCTTCTTCTTTATAGTAGCTTACAGCACTTTCTGGGTCTTTACGTTTAGAAAGTTTACGTTTAGAATCTCCGTCTAATTTCATAACGTTTGGAATATGTGCATATTCTGGTCTTTCGAATCCAAGTACATCAAAGAGTTGTACGTGAATTGGAAGAGATGATAACCATTCTTCACCACGAATAACAGTTGTTGTGCCCATTAAGTGGTCATCAATTGCATGTGCGAAGTGATATGTTGGAAGCCCATCAGCTTTGATAATAACAACATCTTGAATGTTTTCTGGGAATGATGTTTCTCCTTTAATAAGGTCTGTGAATTGTACACGTTTTTCTGCATCCCCAGGTGATTTTAAACGAAGAATGTATGGTGCACCTGACTCAATTTTTGCGATCGCTTCATCAGCTGATAAATTTCTGTAGATTGCATATTCACCGTAGCAACCTGGTGTAATTTTAGCAGCTACTTGTTTTTCACGCATTTCATTTAATTCTTCAGGTGTGCAGAAACATGGGTATGCAAGACCTTTTACGATTAAGTCTTTTGCAAATGTTTTATAGATTTCTTCACGTTCACTTTGTTTGTATGGACCATAGATTCCTTTAGAAGTTTCTTGACCTGTCATGCCTTCATCGAAATCCATACCGAAGTTGTGCATTGTTGCGATTGTATCATCGATTGCACCTTCTACTTCTCTTTTTTGGTCTGTATCTTCAATTCTAAGATAGAAGATTCCGCCACTTTGATGTGCAATTCTTTCGCTAACGAGTGCTGCGAATACACCACCAATATGTTGGAAACCTGTTGGACTTGGTGCGTAACGTGTCACTCTTGCCCCTTCTTTTAATTCTCTTTTTGGATATTTGCTGATAAAGTCAGCTGGTGTTTTTGTGATATCTGGGAAAATTAAATCTGCTAGTTTTTGTAAACTCATGTTTCCACCTTACCTTTTCATTAGTATTTTCATTTATAAAAACCTTCCCCTTTAGGGGAAAAGGTACTTACTTTTTTACATCTTTTTTATTATACCTATCGAAATGTTTCTTGTAAAGACTCGCTCTTTTCACGTCTTTATAATTTGAAACCTTGGCAAGTTGTTTAAGCTTTCCTAAGAGTGTGGCATTTTCACCATAGGTCTCATCTTCTTTAATAAGTGGCCTTTGAATTGGCTTCACTCTTTCTAATATAAGCTTCAGCTTCTCATCTGTGCAAATCTCCTTGATATTTTCAAAGCGCTCTTTAAGATCCTGATCAGTTTTAATGCGCGTTTCATTCCTAATGGCTGCAATGACCATACCTATATAGCGAAGATCTAATCGATTGCGTACTTCCGCTTCCATTCCAGCCTCTCTTACACTCTTTTCTAATAAATAATGGACACGCATTTGGTCTTCCCATATCTTCTTATTATAAGAGTGTAAAATAGACTTAGGATTTTGCACATAATGATAATATACTCCTGGCTCTATTTGTACCCCATTACTTTTTAAAAGGGCTTGTACCATAAAAACTAAGTCTTCCATAATAGTAATTCCAGGGGTAAAGCGTAATGCATTTGCCTCTATGAAATCCCTTTCATATAAGCCTCGCCATACACAGCCCATAATATACACATATCTAGGCATTAAATCGTCCATACCAATCATATCTGGAATAATTTTTTTGCGTACCATCTTGGCATCTAAACTTGTCTCCTTGAAACCAAAGTATTTTGGAACACTACGTTTCTTCGTATCTTTAAAATAATTACATAAACAAATAGGATAAGGCGAGGCCTTAATCCCTTCATAAAGTTTCTCATACATATTCGCTTCTAACCAATCATCTGGATCTACAAAGCCTATATATTTTCCCGTTGCTACCTCAAGCCCTGAATTTCTAGCTAAGGCAACGCCTGCATTTTCTTTGTCAATCACAACTATACGACTATCTTTAGCAGCATAATCTCTGCAAATTGCTAAACTATTGTCCTTAGAACCATCATTCACTAAGATAATCTCTAACTTTTGATAAGTTTGATGAATGAGGGACTCTATGCATTTAGCTAAATATTTCTCCGCATTATAAATCGGCACTATAATACTTATACAATCCACGTAACTTCTACCTCTCTTTTACAATGTTCCTTAATATTATATGGTATACCCTGTAAATTTATCATGAATTGCTGCTTTATGCACGCTATGCTTCATTATGAATAATATCTGAGAACTCTAGAGCCCTTCTATAAAGGGTATTCCCCTTTTCATCTAAGTCATAAGATTCATATGGTACATCTTCACTGCTAAAAGCTGGTAGTTCTACAATGAACTAACTACCTATGCCTACCTCGCTATACACCATAATTGTTCCTTCATGAGCTTCTACAAAGCTTTTTACCAATGATAATCCTATGCCACAACCTTCTTGCTTCCTTGTAAATGTCTTATCTGCTTGTCTAAAACGCTCAAAAATTACCTCTAATTCGTCCTCTGGTATACCTCTACCTGAATCTGCTACAATAATCTGGACCTTATCTCCTTTGTCTACAATATCCACCATTAACATCCCCCCTGGATCTGTAAACTTCACTGCATTAGAAATAAGATTTAGAATAATTTTTTCAATCATCTCTGGATCACAATAAACTACCTTTTCCTCTACATTTGTATCAAATTCAAAGGTAATGCCATTTTCTTGTATATAAGAAAAAACAGATTGACTAATATCCTCTACTAAACTGACAATATTATAATTTTGTTTACTGGCTTCATAATAACCGGCTTCTATCTTGGCCATACTTAAGAAATTATTAACAAGTTTAAGAAGTCTTAAAGCATTTTGTTTCATAATGCTTGTATAATGTTTGCCCTTTGATTTTCTTCGCCTAATCTGCCACATAAATCCTCTGTATATATTTCCATAGACTGTAGTGTAATAATCACAACATTAAGCGGTGTGCGTAACTCATGGGCTACGTTAGCTAAAAAATCACTCTTTAACTTCTCTAATTTCTTTGTTTCTTTAATAATATTACGTTCTGAAATATCTCTTACCACAGTCATAATCATATCTCTACTATTTAATTTAAACTTATGGTGTACGACCTCTACTGGAATAAATTACCCTGATTTTGTGCGATATTGTGTCTCATACATAACTTTATCTTCTCTTGCTAAAATTTCATTGAACTCTTCTTGCTGATTTGAATCCCTATCCTCTAAAAAGCGTATATCAAAATCCGCTAGACTCATACGCTTACATTCTTCTTCATCATATCCAAAATTCTTACATGCTGCTTGATTAAATTGATAAAAATAAGTATATGTATAATCCATAGAATAAGTTGCTATAAAAATAGCATCTTGAATCCCATTAAAAAGTTGATAAAACTTACGTTGATTTCTTTGTAAATC
>USPX01000194.1 GCA_900556665.1 uncultured Eubacteriales bacterium | reverse complement strand
ACTATAGCCTATATAAATTTGACTATTATCGATATCATCACCAAGTCTATCTTTTATATATTCCATCATTTTGTTAACCACATTTTTCTTGCCTCTTACTTGACCAACTTGGCTAACTAATCCATCTTTTACTTCTAATAAATCACCTTTTTTACCAACTTTTTTTACATCTTGTGTTAAAATTACTTTCATTTTGTTTCACCTTCCTCATTATATTTAGTTATTGCATCTTGTAATGAAACATCTTTAATTTGTGCTCCCGCAATGCCTAAATGCCCACCGCCACCTAGTAATTCCATAATGCGTTGTACATTAATCTTATCTAATGCCCTAGCACTAATCATGATATATTCTTCTTGAGGTGTTAATACAAATGAAGCCTCAATTCCTTTAATATTAAGAAGTTCATCAGCTACTTGTGCTGCTATAATATTTGCATGAGGTGCTGCCCCATTTACATCAGCAATTGCTAAATTCCCATCCCAAATTTCAGCTTCTTTAATAGCTGTGGCACGTATTTTGTAAATCTCCATATCATCTTGGAACAACATACGCACCCTTGTACTATCAGCGCCATTTCTTCTTAGAAAGGCGGCTGCTTCAAAGGTTCTAACCCCTGCTTTAGACATAAAGTTCTTTGTATCAATAGTGATTCCAGCTAAAAGTGCATCTGCCTCAATAGGCGTTAGCTTAATTTTATCACTTAAGTAATTTAAAATCTCTGAAATCATCTCACATGTAGATGAAATAAATGGTTCTACATACGTAAGTACTGCATCCTCAATAAAATCTGTACTACGACGATGATGGTCAAATACTACCACTTTCTCGAACTTCTCTAAGAATTCAGGGCATTCCACATAGCTCTTTCTATGAACATCTACTATAACAAGTAAAGTATCCTTTTTAATTTCTTTTTCAGCTTCTTCAGGTGTTATAAATAAATCTTCATATTCTTTTGATGCTACTATTCTATCATATAAAGCTTTAATCGCAAAGGTAGGCTCTCTTAATATAATTTGTGCTTTCTTGCCCATAAGTGCAGATGCACGATAAACTCCCATAGCCGCCCCTAAACAATCCATATCTATGCCTTTATGTCCCATAATAAATACTTTATCAGCTTCATGTAAAAGTTCTTTGAAGGCATAGGCCTTAATCCTTACTTTTACACGAGCACTCTTTTCAACCTCTTTAGTTTTACCACCATAGAAAGTATATTTATCATGATGCTTAATGATAGCTTGATCACCACCACGCCCTTGTGCTAAATCAAATGCAATTCTAGCATCTTCTTTAGAACCAGTTAGTGAATTAATATTATTTCCAATACCTATACTAATTGTAACAGGTAGTTCATTTCCTACTTGTATATGGCGCATCTCATCTAATAAATCAAACTTAGTTTGCTCCATCTTTTCAAGTTCTTTACGATTAAAAATCATAATGTATTTATCACGCTCAATACGCGCAATAACAACTTCACGCTCTTTAAACCATAAGTTAATCTTACGATCAATAATAGCTAGAAGCATCGGTCTTCTTACTTCTTCTATACTATGTGTAATTTCATCAATATTATCAATACACAAATATCCCATCATACAACGTTGATCACTAATTTGTTTCTTTAAAAATTCATTTTCTGTTGTATCTAAAAAGTATAAAACAAATCGAGGCTTATCGCCATCTATTCTTTCTATATTTAAATCAAACTTCTTATTTTTAAGTTCAATCATCATAGATGGTATGTTTTCTAATCCACTAAATTCATTTACTTTAATATCTGCTATAACACTTTTAATATCTAGACCAATACTTATTTCTTGCTCGCAAATATCTGTAAATGTTTTATTAAACCACATAATTTCGCCTGCTTCTTCTATTATAGCAACCGGTATTTGAGAATTAGCAAACATTGTATCTTTGATTGTAGTCAATTCCTCTACACGCTCTGAAATCTGCTCTTTTATAAAGTTATTTATTCTTTTCTCTGCAACTACTGTAATTGCCAGTAACACTGCAAAAATACTTAAACTCACAATAGCATGTGGTACATAAAATAATCTAACAGACTGCAAACCAATACCAATAATCATCAAAAGCTGCGAGAGCCTTAATATCCATATTGCATAAGAAGAATGATTTCCAAAAAGTTTCTTCATATCCCTATCCTTTCTGTGTATTAAACCACAATTGTTACTTTCCTAAAATTAAACACTGTATCAAGAAAGCCAAATAGTATAAGAAGTGTAGGCGATACTATTATTAAAACACCCAAGAAAATACTACTTATGATTTTTAATCCTTTATTAATAGATGATTTTTTAATGATTCCAATTACACTTAGAAATCCTAGTAACATAAATAACATATACATTATAACAACCACATTAATTCCTAGAATCATTGTACCACTTATTGAATCTGTTGTCATAGCTACTAACAATATTGCCCCTGCAAGTATTACTAACAATACCTTGGACACTCTAAAATCTAATAGCTGCCCGAAAGCAGGCATTTCTTTGTTCTTACGTCGTAAAATAAGATTGACTATAAGTACCTGCACAATTGTACAAATAAATGCATGTATAATAAGCATTGAAGCAAACAACTGCTTAACCAAGTCTAAATTATCTATAAACATTCGAACCAGTTGTACTTCAAGTCCTTTATCTACCACTTTTGATGCTAATGTAATTTGTGACGTTATAATAGGTAATAATGCCTTTTTAAGTTCTTCAATAAGAAGAATATATTCAAGTTCATAATTAACACCTAAGCTCTTCATAATCCCCTGATAAATGAGTAAAGCAATTCCATTTACAATGCCAGCATACATAATTGTATTTGGTAAAGGATACTTCTTTTTATAAAAATATGATACAGCATATACCGGTACAACAATACCCATAATATAAATCAAACAACTCTCTATACTTGTTGTTAATGCATAAATAGCTAATAATGTCGCTACATGATATAAAATATGTGTATTACGGCTCAAAGTATTCTTAATCATATATAGCATAAGTGGTATAGCTAATAATGGTAATATAATTGTAACTCCTATATTATACATACCAGGTATTGCTAAAATAATATAAAATACGAGTAACATACACAGTGTAAGCGTTTTTTTTGTATCTTGTTTCATTGAAAAGCGTCCCTCCTTTGTATTTTAATCAACTACGTTATCTATTTTTTATATTTTATAAACTACTTAATTAGTATTAACATACTGATTGTATTATTCTATTAAAATAAATATACGTTGTATTATTATACCATAGATTCGACTTTTAATTCTAGTAGTACCCCCATACGTAAAACTGAAAATAAAAAAACCACTGCCGGCTAAGCAGTGGTGTGTGCATATTGTTTGGTATTTGTGCTTGTTTCTCTCTATATAATGTGCTAATGTATCAAAAATTAGTCTTGTGTGTATGGTAAAAGTGCAATGTGTCTTGCACGTTTGATAGCAACTGTAAGTTTACGTTGTGCTTTAGCTGAGTTACCAGTGATTCTTCTTGGAAGAATTTTACCTCTTTCAGAGATAAATTTCTTAAGAGTATTAATATCTTTGTAGTTGATTTTTTTGATTTTATCACCAGCAAATTGATTTATTTTACGTCTTCTACGGTTATGTCTTTTTTGCATTGCCATTGTGTATTCCCTCCTTCTTTAATTACTGTTTCTAATTAAAATGGTAAATCGTCATCTTCTTCAAAGTTAGTAGTAGGTGTGAATCCTACTGCTGAATTTCCTGAAGAGGGACTTGGTGCGGGTGCACTAGTTGGAGCATCCATCATTACACCACGAGATTCTGCTGAAGATCTGCTTTCTGCGAAGTGTTGTTCTTCTGCAACTACATCAATTGATGTATGTTTCACTTTTTGTTGGTCTTCCCAAGTATTCACTTGTAAACGTCCAACAACAGCAACCATTTGGCCTTTTCTGAAGTACTTCTCAGCAAATTCACCTGCTTTACCGAATGACACGATATTGAAGAAATCAACATCTTGTTCACCTGGTTTTGCAAATTGTCTTCTTACAGCAATTCCGTATCTTGCTACTGCAACTGGATTAGCTGATTGAGAATAGCGTACTTCTGGATCTCTAGTCAAACGTCCCATTAATATAACTTTGTTCATACTCAGACCCCTTCCTTCAGGTAATTATTATTTATCTTCAAGAGATACGATTAAGTAACGAAGAACTGGTTCCATGATACGAACTCTAGCTTCGATTTCTGCTGGAGCAGAAGTTTCAGCATTGAATTGAATGAAGTAGTAGAAACCTTCTCTTTGTTTTTCGATTTCGTAAGCAAGTTTTCTTTTGCCCCAATCGTCAACGTTTGTGATTTCTCCACCGAAACGTACGATAAGTTCTTTCACTTTTTCAAGTGTCGCTACTCTTTCTTCTTCGCTTAATGTTGAGAATAACACAACTGATAATTCATAATTTCTCATTATGACACCTCCTTCTGGTCTTTGGCCCTACATCAATGTGTAGAGCAAGGATTACATTACAGTTTCATATGATACCA
>USPX01000193.1 GCA_900556665.1 uncultured Eubacteriales bacterium | reverse complement strand
CGAAGCGGAGCGAGTTTTTCGCCGTTTCTTTCATTATCGAACTTAGAACAGTACAAATTACGGAAGGTGTAGCTAGTAGCACTGAGTACTCCCACGAACCATTTGTCAATCACCTATCTATTTAATGAATCCCCCCTGGAACATCGCTTCATATACTTTTGTGCCTTTATACATAATCTTTTCACAACCTACAAACCATCCAAAATCTCCTTCTACACGGCACTTATATGTAAAGTTACCTTTCATAAAAAATTTTGGGCCTCTATAAGGGTATTCCTCTGTACTTCTCTTCAACGCTTCCTTCAAAAAATCAATATCGAAGTCACTACTTAGGGCTCTACCTGTATAATTTAATCCCCATATAGGCTTATTATTTTCCCATACAGCCTCTTCCCCTATAAATTGTTCGCTTCCTAAATAAGTATCAATGTATTTTAGACTTTCATTTTCATACAAAAAATCATGTGAATCTGGTCTTGTACCATTTACCTCATTTTGTGCTACTGCATAAGTATTCTTTTTTGCCTCACATAAAAATTGAGTTAATTCCTTTTTGCTTGTATTCATAATATAGCCCCCTTTATCTCATTAATTTTCTTCGAAAAGCTCATTCTATTTATTTTATTTTATCATTACTTAAATAATGCCCTCTTAGCTTTACTTTTTCTTTTAAATAATAAAAAATAACTAGGAGTCGTCCTTAGTTTTAAGGGACTCCTAGTTTCTTTTAATCTCTATAAAGATATGCTCTTGTAAGTGGCAAGCTATTATTAACCCCTTTAGTAAATACAATTTGATGTAAATCAACTACCCCATTATTAAAACTAGCTGCACAAGAACATAAATACATTCGCCACATACGTATAAAACGTTCATCAAACATCTTCTTCACTTCATCAAGATTATTTTCAAAGTTATCATGCCAGTTTAGTAAAGTTCTTACATAATGTTGTCTTAAGCTTTCAATATCCTTTACGTAATAACCATAGTCTGCAGATAGATCAATAATCTCTCTAAGACTTGGTATCACTCCACCTGGGAAAATATACTTCTTAATCCATGCATCCCCCGGATGCTCTCTAAGGCCACTTATATAATGTAGTAAAAATACGCCTTTCTCCTTCATCACTGCATCCACACTTTTGAAAAACTGTTCATAGTTTTCTCTACCCACATGTTCTAGCATCCCTACACTTACAATGCGGTCAAATTTACGTTCCATATGCTTTAAGTCTCTATAATCCATAAGCTGAACATCTAGATAATCTTCTAGTCCTTCTTGTGCAATACGTTTCTTAAATTCTTTGTGCTGCTCCTCACTTAGGGTAATGCCTAGCCCGTGTATCTTATACTTCTTAGCTGCTTCAATTAATAAAACCCCCCATCCACAACCTATATCCAGAAGGCTCATCCCTTGTTTTAAGTTTAGCTTTTTTAAAATATAGTCTACTTTATTGACCTGTGCTTCTTCTAAAGTATTATCTTCTTCTTTAAAATAGGCACAAGAATAACTTAAGGTAGGATCTAACCATAACTTATAAAAATCATTACCTATATCATAGTGGGATGACACTTCTTTCTTTTGGTTACTCTTAGAACCTGAGGTATATAAGATTTTCTTCATAGCATGCTTATCTGTAATGAATCGACTTTGGAACTTAAAAATTTCATCTAGGGCCATTACCAAATCGCCTTCTATCTCCATCTCTCCATTCATATAAGCTTCACCTAATGCTATCAACTCCCTATATGGTACAGGCTTGTGAAAAACTACTTTAAACTTAGATGGCAATGTGCCTATATGAAATTCTTCTCCTGATTCAAACATTACATCAAAGGCTGTCCCATCAAATCTGTTTAAAAATTTTTTCATTAGTATTGCTTGCATACTCATACGTCTCACTCCTTTTATAGAAGTATCTCCTCATTTTTCCAAAAATACACAAACAATAACCAAGTTATTAAAGTTTTTCTTTAAGCCTCCTTTAAGTAAAGCTTTAAGTAGTTATAACATAGGTATTGAAGTATTACTTTAACTAGCCTTTAACTTCTACTTTAACTATTCCACTAAATTAATTCATTTTCTCTTAAGTAAGCTTCAGCTTCTTTGTAAGCTCTTGTTAAATTACTTCCACCATATACAGTAGTTTTCTTCCCATTAATTACTCTTTCACACTTACCAAAGTACACAATTTGTTCTCCGTAATACTCATCCATAGAAGCTGTGAAATAGTAATCCTTTTCTTTTTCTTCACCAAACTTAATAAATAAGTCACTATACATATCTTCTTCTAAGTTTCCTTCTTCCTCTGCCATTTTTACATGAAATTTATATACACAATAGCAAAAGAAGGCTATCTTATCTTTTTCTTCTAAGTGGTCAAAAAGTAAATTATGTAAGTACTTATTACCTACATAGTCTGAGCACTTAATCCCTTTATTTCTTGCATAAGAAATAAGGCCTGCTACAGCTCTTTCATCATCATCTAGCTCACAGTTAATAATAGCTTCTGCATCTCCTCTTGTGATACCTTCTGGTAATACAAGTCCTATACTTTTTGCATATTTCTTTTGTCTTTCTGCTACTGGACCTAAATCTAATCTATTAGGTAATTTTTCTCTTTTTGATCTCATATAATGCTCCTCTTTATATATTTTATAATTTTTGCTTAACTAGTCCTAAAAAGGATTTGTACACATATACTTAATTTAGAATAAATTTTTTAAAATAAACTTTTAGGGTGAATTTTTCAAAATAAATTTTATTGGAGGAAATGATTTTGAAAGAACAAGGTCTTATTGCAAGTACTATCATTTTAACCCTTACATCCTTTTTCACACGTACCCTAAATATGATTTCTATTATTTTCTTATCACATTTATTAGGTACTGAAGGAATGGGGCTTTATCATCTCATTATCTCAATATACATGATTGCCATCGTATTTGCTTCTGCAGGACTTAGTTCCTCTGTTTCAAAATTAGTCGCTGAAGAACTTGGGCAACGGCATCTACGTAACGCCTCTCGTGTCATGAAAATCGCTTTAATCTTCAGTGCTTTTCTAAGCTTATTAGTAGGAGTAAGCTTCTTTTTTCTTGCTCCCTTTATTGCTAAGCACTTCGTTCAAGATACGCGTGCTATTTTAAGTCTTCGCATTTTATCTATTAGTATTCCCTTTATTGCTTGCTCTTCATGTTTTAAAGGATACTTTTATGCAACTAAAAAGGCAAGCCTTCCTGCTAGTAGTGAAATGCTTGAACAAATCGTTAAAGTAAGTCTGACTTTACTTATACTTAGTCTAAAAAATACTTCCAATCAAACTTATACCTATGGTCTTATCGGCTTATGCCTTACTATTGGTGAAATTGTTTCCTGGAGTTATTTACTTTCATTATACATATTAAGTCGCAGACATACACCTTATACTACAGAGCAGATTTCTCCTTCTAAAAGTCTTTTTCTAAATCTCATTAAGATAGCGTTACCAATAGCCGCAATTTCTTATGTCTCCTGTATATTTGTCTCTACTGAAAATATACTCATACCTGCTGGACTAAAAAAATATGGTGCTTCCGCTGCTACCTCTCTTAGTCTATACGGTATGTTAAAAGGTATGGTTATCCCTATTCTTTTCTTTCCTTCAGCCTTCCTAACGGCTTTTTGTACTACGCTTATTCCAGAAATTGCTCGTGCTAATATCCTTAAGCAAAAGGCTCATGTTCATTCTATTATCAACAAAGTACTTCAGTTCACCCTTATGCTCAGTCTATTTGCTACAAGCTTATTCATTAATTATGCCGATGAAATAGGAATTGTCCTTTATCATAATGACCAAATTGGTGGCATGTTGCGCTGCCTTGCTATCATTGTACCATTTATGTATGTAGAAGTTGTCGCAGATGCTATTTTAAAAGGACTTGGTAAACAGGTTAGTTGCCTTAAATATAGTATCTTTGATACCTTATTTCGCATTACAACCATTTACTTTTTCCTACCTATTAAAGGTATATCTGCTTTTATAGGTATTATGATTATTAGTAATATTACTACCTCTTGTCTTAACTTTAATAAATTACGAGATACAACCAAGCTTAAAATACAATTCACCAATTGGATTCTAAACCCACTTATTGCTTCTTTCGCTGGTACTACTTTTTCTAAGCTAATACTTAATGTTTTATTTCACTATAATATTGCCACCGCCTTTAGACTTATACTAGGCATCGGATTAAGTATTTTAATTTGTCTCTTCGTTCTTATAAGTCTTATGGAATATAAATTTCATCGCCTCGTTACTTGGAGTAAAGTCAACTAATCTTCTATCTTCACACATCGCAAGCTATTGAAATATAAAGAGGATGCCACAAAATTACCTTGCGACACCCTCTTTATCATTTACATACAAGTATCTGAATACTATAAGTCCATCAATCTCTATACTTACTATCAAGATCATTACATTAACTTTTTCTTTTCTCCCAAGTTGCCAAAATGCCAGCTGAGGTAGTGGTGGGTGAGAGGATACCTGTGGAGTAATTTTCTGAGAGGCTTAGTGAAGAGTATCAAAGTGCT
>USPX01000192.1 GCA_900556665.1 uncultured Eubacteriales bacterium | reverse complement strand
AGTTAATAATAATTTTGCGACATCCTCTTATTTAGCTTTTAATAGAACAGAATAATTATGCTGCTAAGCATTTTACCATTTCTTCTAATAATGAACTTGCATGTTCAGCCGCAAGTGGTAAGAATTCTTCATAAGATAAGTCTGCGCTGCCATCTGCTTTATCAGAAATTGCACGGATAATAACAAATGGTACTTGATTTAAGTAAGCAACATGCGCAATTGAAGCGCCTTCCATTTCTACTGCAGAAGGTGCGAAGTGAGATTGAATACGATCTTTAAGTTCACCACCAGCAACGAATTGGTCACCACTTGCAACGCGTCCTTCAAAGATAGATACACCATCGAAGTTTAAGTTGGCAGCAGCTTCTTTAGCGAGTGTGATAAGTGCTGAGTCTGCTTCAAAGAAAGTAACACCAAGGCGTGGAATAGCACCTAATGGATCGCCAAATACAGTTGTATCTACGTCATGTTGTACAGCGTCAGTAGAAATAACGATATCTCCTTGATTAATGTCTGCATGAAGTGTACCTGCTACACCAGAGTTAATGAGGCAGTCGATTTTGAAAAGTGTAATCATAAGCTGTGCACATACAGCGGCATTAACTTTACCAATGCCTGAACGTGCCAGTACAACTTCTTTATTGTGTAACATACCTTTATAGAATGTCATACCTGCTTCAGTAACTGTTTCTGTGATGTCTAATAATGATTTGAGGATTTCTACCTCTTCATCCATAGCACCGATGATTCCGATTGTTTTAAATGATAATTGATTTGTCATTATATGTATTCCTTTACTAAAAATTTAAATATCCAGCTTCTTTATAGCATGGATTAACAATGAAATCAAGACATAATACCAATAAGCGCAAGAAAACAAACCCAAAATTCAAAAGTTGTTTATAAAATAAGTAGCAAACGATATAAATCCGAACGATAAAAATAAAAATGATAAAAATGTTCTATTTATAAAAAGTGCACATTTTAATATATAAAAATATCTGACAATAAAGAGTTTAAGGGTGATTATAAGTAAAAATGAAAATATAAGGTTGATATTAAAGAAAAATTTGAATTTTAAAATGTATATTTTGACTATGCGTACTTGAAAAAAGCACTAAATGTGGCTTTAAAAAATTTGACAAATTGTTGAAAAAAACTAAAATAAATTATGTAAACGACAAGTTCGGTAGAAATTAAAAAAACTTTAGATGTTTTTAAAAGAACTTTCAAAAGGATGGGAAGTAATGTCAAAGAAATTTAACAGTAAATCAAAATGTTTCGCAATTTTATTAGCAGCTACTGTGGCAATAGGTGCCTATAGCTCTGTAAATACTTTTGCAAAACAAGATCATAATATATATACAAGTACGGAGCAATTACAAAGTACAACAGTGCAAAATAATCAAAGATATTTAGAAATTTATTTTGGTATTGATGAAGTGCCAGAAGTGATTTCAGGTAAGTTCTTTGAAGAGGCTATGCATAAAGTTTCTGATACAACATTTGATGTACTTTCTGAAAAGGAAACAGTAACTTATGTAGAAGCTATTAAACTTGCAGTGAAAGGTGCTAACTTTGAAGAATTAGCACTTACTTATGGTGAGGAAAAAATAGAAGCTAAAAAACTTCCAAAGGTAGTAACTGCTGAGGATGCAAAATATGTAGCTTGTGCTTTAGATACAGGACTTATAGATGAAATGGCATTAAGTCATATAGATAAGGTGTTAAGCAAAGAAAATGCAATTAACTTAATCATGGCAGTAGCCGAGGCAAATGGGAAAGCACGTAACTTCCTAGGCTATACAAATGAAGAAGATATTTATGGACGTTTATTAAAAGCTTGGAATGAAACAACTTTATTTGAAAATGAAAAGTTAGAAGGAATTGGTGAGCAAGCTGTAATGAATGGCGTTGTAACAGGTTATAACTTAATCAATCGTCATTATAGCGCTAACTTTATTCCAGAATTAACATTACGTTATGGGCATAGTACAACGCTTCATGCATCGCAGCTTATTGGTTTATTAAATAGCGAAGGCATTGTTGCAAAAGTACAATTAGAGCCTAAAACATCAATCTTTGAATACTTACCTGAATGGGGAGATGTGCCACCAGCAACACCTGATTACCGTGTAGAAGTGGTAAATGAAAACTTTATGTTAGCTCATTCTTTAGAATATGATTTAGTATTCGAGTTTGAAACAGTAGAAGATAAAATCAGATTTAATGAACTGATTGAAACATATGCAAAGAAAAATGATGATAATCCAGAGGGAGAAGGCTTACTTCTTGCTTCATGGTGGCAACCACTTTACGTTTCAACTGTAGAGATGGGAGAAGGTTATAAAGCAATTTATAACAATGTTATAGCAGATGGTGATTATACATTAAATCCATTCTGCATCGAAAAAGATAAAGAAAAAGTACTTCAAGGCTTAAAAGCAATTGATGAGTCAGTAGAAGTAAATCAAGTGAAAATATGGTGTAATGATGCTTTCTACCGCTATTTAAGTGGGGAGAGCCATCAATAAAAGATATATTTGCTTGGGGAGATAAGGTATAAAAATAAAGGAGAAAAATCATGAAAAAGAAATTAACAAGCTTAGTATTATTAGGTGTTGTTGCTATGTCAGCTTTAACAGGTTGTGGCAGCACAGAAACATCAGTAGAGCAAACAGCAGGTACAAATAACGATGCTTTAAAAATTGCTATCGTAACAAGTATCTCTGGTGTAGACGATGGGAACTTTAATGAAAACAACTACAATGGGATTTTAAAATTCATTGAAAACAATCCAGAAGCAACTGTACAAGCAGTACAAGAACCATCAGGTGATACAGCAGCGGCAGTACAAGCTGTAAGCGATATCGTAGCAGATTATGATGTCATCGTAACACCAGGTTTCCAATTTGCAGGTGTTTCAGAAGTTGCTAGCGAAAATCCAGATAAAAAATTCATTCTTGTAGACTCAGAACCAGCTGAAGTGGATGGTCAAACAGAGTTTGATAATGTTTATTCTATGATGTTTGCTGAACAAGAAAGTGGATTCTTTGCAGGGATAGCAGCTGCACTTGAAACAAAAACAAATAAAGTTGCTGTTGTAAACGGGATTGCTTTCCCATCAAATGTAAACTATCAATTCGGATTTGAAAGTGGTGTAAACTACGCAAATGAAGTATTTGGTACAAATGTAGAATGTGTGGAACTTCCTTCTTATGCAGGAACAGATGTAACTGGTGCAAATGTTGGTGGAAACTATGTTGGGGACTTCTCTGATGAAGCAACAGGTAAAGTAATTGGTAATGCTTTAATTAAAGAAGGTTGTGACATTTTATTCGTAGCAGCAGGTGGATCAGGTAATGGTGTATTCACAGCTGCAAAAGAAGCAGGTAATGTAAAAGTAATCGGTTGTGACGTTGATCAATATAATGATGGTGTAAATGGTGATTCTAATATCATCTTAACATCAGGTTTAAAAGTAATGGATGCAAACGTAACAAGAGTACTTGAAGCAATTAAAGCAGGTACTTTCGTAGGTGGTAACGAAGTACTTGGCGCAAGCACAGATTCAACAGGTTACGTAAAAGAAGAAGGACGTCATGCGCTTTCAGAAGACACATTAGTAAAAATGGAAGAAGCTTATAACCTTGTAAAATCAGGGGAAGTTGTACCAGCTTCAAACTTCAATGGTATGACACCAGAAGCTTTCACAGGTCTTCCAAGTAACAAATAATTAAGATGAATTAACAAATTATTAGAGAGTTATCTGAATAATCTTATTCAGATAACCCTCATTTTTGCGTTTATATACGTCAGTAGAAAGATTAAGAGGAGACTAAAAATGAGTGAGTACATTGTAGAAATGCGACATGTTACCAAGAGATTCCCTGGTATTGTAGCAAATGATGATGTGACATTAAAAATAAAAAAAGGTGAAATCCTTGCCATACTAGGTGAAAATGGGGCTGGAAAGTCGACCCTAATGAGTATGCTTTTTGGGATGTATGAGCCAGATGAAGGAGAAATCTTTGTACGTGGTGAAAAAGTAAATATTACATCACCTAATGAAGCGACAAAGCTCAATATTGGAATGGTACATCAGCACTTTAAATTAGTTCAAGACTATACCATTACACAAAATATTGTATTAGGCATAGAGCCTATAAAGAAAAGATGGGGCTTTTTGCCTTATGTGGACTTAAAAGAAGCTAATGAAAAGGTAGCGGCACTTTCTAAAGAGTATGGCTTAGAAGTAGACCCTACAAGTAAAATTAGTGATATTACAGTATCTGTTCAGCAAAGAGTAGAAATCTTAAAAATGCTTTATCGTGATGCAGAGATTTTAATCTTTGATGAACCAACAGCGGTACTAACACCACAAGAAATTGAATTCTTACTTAAGATTATTGAAAATCTGAGAGACAGTGGGAAAACAATTATTTTAATTACTCACAAATTAGAAGAGATTAAAAAAGTTGCTGACCGTTGTGCGGTGTTATGCCGTGGGAAACTTGTAGATATGTGTGATGTAAGCACAACTTCTACAAAAGAAATGGCAAGACTTATGGTTGGACGTGAAG
>USPX01000191.1 GCA_900556665.1 uncultured Eubacteriales bacterium | reverse complement strand
GTCATGATTTTTTAGGGATAATATGTAAAGAGAGATTAAAATATTATAATTAAAAGTTTTCAATGAAAGAGATAATAAATATAAAAGGAAAAAATAAATAGATGTAATCGAAAGTATGTTTTGTTAAAATATAAAAATGTGATAGAATATTATAGTTAAAAAATTAAAGAATGGTTTTTGGAGGTTCGAAGGGACATGGAAAATAAAGTTAAGTATGATGTAACTGACTTAACGTCACTTGAAAAACTTGAACCAGTAAGAGTTAGACCTGGGATGTATATTGGGTCTACTGGAACAAAGGGATTACATCATTGCATATGGGAAATATTAGATAACTCCATTGACGAAATTTCTAATGGTTATGGAAATAAAGCAAGCGTTATTTTAAATAGAGATAAAAGTGTAACAATTATAGATAATGGTAGAGGGGTTCCAACAGGAGTACATCCAATTAAGAAAAAAACAGGGGTGGAAATGGTTTATACTGAACTTCATACTGGTGGTAAGTTTGATAATAAAAATTATAAGACATCAGGAGGACTTCATGGTGTTGGTGCAGCTGTAGTAAATGCGTTATCAGAATGGCTAGAAGTAGAAGTTCATCAAAATGGTAATATATATAGACAGAGATTTGAATATGCCTTTGATAAAGAAATAGGTAAGGATATGCCAGGTACAGCAGTTACTCCTTTAGAAATAGTAGGTAAATCAAAGGATACTGGTACAAGAGTAACTTTCAAACCATCAAAGGAAGTATTCAGTACTACAGAATTTAAGTTTGATATCATAGATGAGAGATTAAAAGAGTTATCATTCCAAAATAAGGGGATATATTTAGAGCTTATAGATAGAAGAAAAGATGAAGAAGTAAAGAAGGAATATTATTCAGAAAATGGTCTTTTAGACTTCATTAAGTATTTAAATGAAAGTAAGACACCAATTCATCAAAATCCTATTATATTTGAAGGAGAAAGAAATGTAGATAATACACAGATGTTTGGTGAAGTATGTATTCAATTTACAGATTCAACAACTGAATATATAGCAAGTTATGTAAATAACATTCCAACAACAGAAGCCGGTACACATGAAAGTGGATTTAAGACTGGGATGACAAGAGCATTTAAAGAATGGGCTAAAAAATTGGGATTGGTTAAGGAAAAAGATAAGGAATTTGAAGGTGATGATTTAAGAGAAGGTATGACTGCCATCGTTAGAATCAAGATAACAAATCCTGTCTTTGAAGGACAGACTAAGACTAAGCTAGGAAGTTCAGAAGCTTATACAATGATGAATGATTTATCTTATACAAAATTCTGTGAATGGATAGAAGATAATAAGGAAGTAGCTACAAGCCTTATAAACAATGCTTTAGCAGCAGCTCAAAGAAGAGAAAAAATCAAAAAAATCAATGAAGCAGAAAAGAAAAAAGTAGGAAAAGGAACAGCACCTCTTGCAGGAAAGATAGCTGTATGTACTTTAAAAGATAAAAGTGTAAATGAATTTATTGTGGTGGAGGGAGATTCTGCCGGAGGTTCTGCAAAACAAGCTAGAGATAGAAGATTCCAAAGCATAATGCCATCAAAAGGTAAGATTATGAATACTGAAAAGCAAAAGCTTGAAAATGTCTTAGCATCAGAAGAACTTAAGATATTTAATACTGCCATAGGTACAGGAACTTTAGATAATTATAAAGAAGAAGATTTAAAATATGACAAAATAATAATTATGAGTGATGCCGATGTTGATGGATATCATAGTGCGACACGTTGCTAGTTGAAAAGACTAGCCACTAGCTCCTAGGAGCTAGGAGAACTAACAATTTGAGAGATGTAGAATGAAGGAGTAACGTCCCGAAATGCACCCCTAATACTCCGACATGCAGGGATTTGAGTAGATAATGAACTGTGTGAAGCTCGGTGAAGTCGGCTGAGAGTACACCCTAACGTGGTATCTAAGATAGCACAGAGGAACAGCGAACCAGAGGTGGTCGAGTGTATGATAGGTCGGGGGTCCATAAAATGTCCATGGTGAGAATGTTATAATGTGTAAACAAAATAACTGGCGAACTTCCGAATGTACAGTCCTAGAAGCCCGAAGTGATAGAAATGTCACTCACACCGAAGTTGTGTGGTCTTGTGAGGAAAAGTAAGATTTGTGGTCATGAAATTCCTTATGTTGTTACAGGCAACATTACGCAAGACAGGATTAAAGGAAGCACCTAAAGACATATGTAAGGATATTAGTTGTTGGAACGTGGAAAGCCAAGAACATGGAGGAGCTACATCCTATGAAGTGTTGAGATAGAAAGGTAATACAGATTTAGGGAAACTTAAATTTGAACTATAATATTTCTTAATCTTGGTGAGAGTAGTGCCACAGTACCGTTTAAGCAGTGATAATAAGCTGTGGAGGGATAGGCACAAGTCAGATTATAACTTTAAACTTTACTACTAGAACAATCTAGTAAAACAATTTTTGAAAATTAGGTTCGAGTAAGACTAAGAGAAGCGAAAAACACCGTAAGGAGTAATAGCTAACTAATGACACATTTTGACGGAGAGAAAATAGCGAAGAAAACTTCTCTTAGGAATAATGAGTACTACAGTACTCAAGAAATCTTTGATAAGCTTTATAAAGAAAGTAAGCCTAATAAAAAGTTTAAAAACTTAATGCCATTAATAGTAAGCGAAGAAAATATAAAATTAGCTTATAGAAACGTTAGAAAGAATAAGGGTAGTAAAACAAGTGGTACAAATCACAGAGATATCCGAGATATTTCTAAAATGAGCATTGAGGAAGTCATTGAATATGTTAGAAAAAGATTGGAAAATTACAATCCACAACCTGTAAGGAGAAAGGAGATACCAAAAGAGAATGGTAAAACAAGACCTTTAGGTATACCTACAATAGAAGATAGACTAATACAACAATGCATTAAGCAAGTATTAGAACCAATAGTTGAAGCAAAATTTCACAATGATAGTTATGGTTTTAGACCAAATAGGTCTACTCATAATGCAATAGCTAAATGTTATCACTATATTAATATAGCTAAATGCAATTATGTAGTAGATATAGATATAAAAGGATTCTTTGACCATGTAAATCACGTGAAATTAATAAAGCAACTATGGAGCATAGGTATAAAAGATAAGAGAGTCTTATGTATAATAGGTAAAATGCTTCGAGCAGAAATAGAAGGTGAAGGAATTCCTAGTGAAGGTACTCCACAAGGTGGTATTCTATCTCCGTTATTAGCTAATGTAGTTTTAAATGAATTAGATTGGTGGATAGATAGTCAATGGCTAGGATTCAAAGCAAATCAAGTAACAAATTTTGGTAGAATAACAGACAGACCGTATAAAAATAACAGCAATAGATTTTTAGCTCTAAAAAGGACTAAATTAAAACCATGCTTCATAGTTAGGTATGCAGATGATTTTAAGATATTTACCAATAACTATGAAAATGCAATGAAATTATACCATGCAACAAAAGATTGGATTAAAGACAGATTAAAACTAGAAATAAGTGAAGAAAAGTCAAAAGTAGTAAACTTAAAGACTACATATTCGGAATTTCTAGGTTTTAAAATGAAAGCCAAAAGTAAAACAAAAGATGGTATAGTTAAAAGAGTTATAAAAAGTTGTATTGCTGATAAGGAAAAAGAAAGAATAAAGAAAGAAATTAGAACTAAGATATATGAGGTATGTGATGATAACACACCTATATCTATGTATAAATTAAACGCTTTAATATTAGGAACGCATAACTATTTTAGAATAGCAACTAATGTTAATCGTGACTTTAATGACATAGAAAACGAAGTTTTAAAACTAATAAGATATCGGTGGAAGAGAGTTAGCAAAAATAAAGGCGTACTAAATGAAACATTCTTAAAATTCTATGGAGATTATAAACATAGAAAAATATATTATGTACATGGAATAGGAATGTATCCGATATCAGGTATAAAATTTAAAAAGCCAACAGTTCTAAATAAAGAAACTAACAGTTTCACAGAAGAAGGTAGGGCTAAAATTCATAAAAAATTAGAATTTATCGGTAGAGATGTTCTAATGGATATTATGAATAATCCAATTCCTTATAGAAGTGTTGAATATAATGACAATAGGATTTCTTTATTCTCGGCACAATGTGGAAGATGTGCAATTACAGGTATATATTTGGAACCAGATAATATGCATTGTCATCACAAAGTACCAATAAGCAAAGGCGGGTCTGATAAATACAAAAATTTGATATTCTTGCACAAAGATATTCATATTTTAATTCATACTAATAACAGAAATACGCAAAATAGAATAATGAATCAATATAATATTGATGAAGAAATGTTAATAAAAATAAACGAGTTACGTAAATTAGTTGGAAATTATAACATTACAAAAATAAACTAAATTAACTTATAAATCGAGGGAACGCCGTATGAGCTGAAAGGTTCACGTACGGTGTGGAGTGGGGGAAAAGGCGGAGATAATTTCAAAGTCTTACCTATCACTATAGTCGTGCAGGATCCCAGGTTAACCTGAGATCGGAAGAGCGTCGTGTAGGGAAAGAGTGT
>USPX01000190.1 GCA_900556665.1 uncultured Eubacteriales bacterium | reverse complement strand
ACTATCAATCACTTCATAACTTATATATATATCGCCATCAATTACCTTAACTGGCTCTTTTAAATCTATTCTTTGATCTTTATAAACTAAATTATAATCATTTCCTTGAAATTCATCAAAATATGTCAGTGGTTCTACCATATCTCCTACTGGCATAAATTTAGTTACTGCTAATGCGACTAAAGCTACTACAATTAATCCCATTACGACTTTCTTAAACATTTTTTCCCTCCTAACACATTTAGTATATCATACTACACTTAATATATATATAATACGAGTTTCACAAATTTACCCAAATAATCTACAAAAAATTTAAAAGCCATCTACGTCTATAATCGTAGATGGCTTTTATTAACACATGAGTATTTACTCATTTTTATTTTTCAATTACGATGTTTTGATCTCTGTTTGGTCCTACACCAACCATAGTAATCTTACATCCAACAAGTTCTTCAATTCTTGTAATATAATTTTTAACTGTTTGAGGTAATTCTTCATAAGTACGAATATGAGAAATTTCTCCCCAACCATCCATTTCTTCATATACAGGTGTACATTTTTCTAAATCTTCAAGGCTTGCTGGGAAATGTTTAATGATTTCACCGTTAAATTCATAACCTACACAGATTTTTACTTTTTCTAAGTCTTTTAATACGTCGATTTTGTTAAGTGCAATTTGAGTTAAACCACTTGTTCTAACTGCAAACTCACCGATTACTGCATCAAACCATCCACAACGTCTTGGACGACCTGTTACTGTACCAAATTCATGTCCTTCTTCTCTGATACGGTCACCTGTTGCATCAAAAAGTTCTGTTGGGAATGGTCCTTTACCTACACGAGTAATATACCCTTTCATAACACCGATACATTCATCAATCATAGTTGGTCCAACACCAGCTCCGATACATGCTCCACCTGTAATAGGATGTGAAGATGTAACATATGGATATGTTCCAAGATCTAAGTCAAGAAGTGTTCCTTGAGCGCCTTCAAAAAGTACTTCTTTTCCTTCTTTAATTGCTTCATAAACTTCTACAGTTGTATCAATTACATGAGATTTTAAACGTTCTGCATAACCTTTGTATGTTGCAATAATTTCTTCTGCATCGAATTGTACATCTTGATCATACACAAATTTAAGCATTGCATTTTTAATTTTAACGTTCTCTCTAACTTTTTCAGCAAAAACTTCTTCGTGGTATAAATCACACACACGAAGACCTGAACGCTCTGCTTTATCCATGTAACATGGTCCAATACCTTTCATAGTTGTACCAATATCTTTACCATCTTTAGCTTTAAGAGCTTCTTTTGCTCTATCAAGTGCTTTATGATATGGCATTACAAGGTGCGCTCTTGAACTAATTTTAAGTGTACTTACATCGATTCCTTTTGCTACTAATCCATCTATTTCACCTAAAATACCTTCAGGATCAATTACTACACCATTACCTACTAAACAAGTTTTTCCTGGATATAATATCCCAGATGGTATAAGTTGGAACTTATATACTTCATTGTCTACAGCTACTGTATGTCCTGCATTATTTCCACCTTGGCATCTTACAACTACATCTGCCTTTTCTGATAAAATATCAATAATTTTAGCCTTTCCTTCGTCTCCCCATTGAGCCCCTATTACTACTTTAGTTGGCATGGTTACACATCCTTTCGATATTTCAAATTCACGTTTATCAATTTAACAAATTTATCATATCAGAGTTTTCTGCATAAATCAATATCCTATCGAATATTTAACTATTTTAGGGAAAAAATGTTCGCTAACAAATCAATTTCTTCCTTTTACATACCGGTTTTTTATTTCATTATTGACAAGCTTTAACTATATTGCTATCTTTATTTTATCCTCATAGCACTTGACTTATAACATGACAAATTATTCATATATAAAGGTAATAAAATCAACATTTTTTACAAAAAATATTAAAATAAATTATTTGTATACAAAAATAGATTTTTGCACAAAATTCATTTGCACTAATGAGGGATTTGCCTATAAAAATAAGGAGGCTTACAATGGATAAAAAAATATATGTTTTTGGGCACAAAAATCCTGATACAGACTCTATCTGTGCCGCTATTTCTTACACTTACTTAAAGCGTGCATTAGGGACAGAAAATATAGAAGCTGCTAGACTTGGAAAAATTAATAAAGAAACACAATATGCTTTAGATTACTTTGATGTAGAAGCGCCTATTCTTTTAAAAGATATCAAACCACAAGTTAGTGATATGAACTTCTACAGCGTACCACCAGTTTATGTAGTTGATTCTGTAAAAAAAGCTTGGGATGTAATGACAGAACATAGCCGCCAAATGATTCCTGTCTTATACCACGACAACAAGCTTGCAGGTATTATTTCAATTTCTGACATCTCTAAAACTTACATTGGTCTTACAGATGGTTCAGTTCTTAAAAATCATAAAACACCATTTATTAACGTACCAGGTGTTTTAGAAGGAAAAGTTATTAGTGGAAGCTATCCTCATGCTTATGTATTAGGAGATGTATATACAACTGCATCATTCTCACCTGATACAAGACTTGATAACTCAGATATTATTATTACAGGTTCTCATAAAGAACTTATTCAAACTGCACTTCGTTCAGGTGCTGGTTGTGTTATTATCACAGACCAAAATATGGACCGTATCGAAATAGATATTCCTAGTGATGTAGAATGTGCTGTTGTTTGTACAGGTTATACATTCTTCAAAACAATCAAAATGATTTCTCAAAGTATTTCTGTTAAAAATATCTTAGTAAAAGATAATATTACTTACTTTGAAACAGACGACTACTTAGATGAAGTAAAACAAGCAATGCTTAATACTCCATACAGACATTTCCCTATCTTAGATGAAAAAAGTCATGTAAAAGGACTTATTTCTAAACGTCACTTACTTGATGTACAAAAGAAAAAAGTTATTTTAGTAGACCATAACGAACGTGGTCAAAGTGCTGATGGTATCGAACAAGCTGAAATCCTTGAAATCATTGATCACCACCGTGTAGCAAACTTAGATACAGGTAACCCTGTATTCTTACGTGCTGAACCAGTTGGGTGTACAAATACTATTATTGGTAAAATGTTTGAAGAACACAACATTATGCCACCTAAAGCAATTGCAGGTTTAATGCTTAGTGCGATTCTTTCAGATACACTTATTTTCAAATCACCTACATGTACAAAAGATGATATTCGCATTGCAACAAAACTTGCTGAAATTGCTGAAGTTGACCTTCAACAATATGGTGCAGAACTTCTTGCAGCTGGAACATCTCTTGAAGGTATGTCACCTAGCGACTTACTTAATATTGATAGAAAAGCTTTCGCTATTGGTAAATACAATGTAAGTGTTGCTCAAATCAATACAGGTGACTTCCAAAGCTTATATAAAATCAAAGAAGATATCTTAGCAGAGATGAATCGTCTTGAACAAGAAGAACAACTTAGCCTCTGCGTCCTTATGGTTACTGATATCGTAGTAGGCGGTTCTGAACTTATTGTAACTGGTTCTGAAAAACAAATTGCTGAACAACTCTTTGGTCTTGAACCTGGTGAAGATAGCGTCTTCTTAAAAGATGTATTCTCACGAAAAAAACAAATCGTACCAAAATTAATGACTCTTTCATAAGAAGTCTTATAATAAAAAAAACTGGGATGTACTTCCCAGTTTTTTTATAAATATTTAGCTAACACATCCACTGCATGTGTCTGAATCATTAATTTACCATGTTCTTTTAAGAACTGTTCGTTTAAATCACTCGATGGAAATTTACTTCCAAACTCATCTAATACCCCTACTAATGCATCACTATTAATATTAGCTTTTTTATTTTTCTCTAAGATTAAGTAGTATTTTTGATTAAATTTATATAATGAATTATCACCAACAAACATTGGTTGTATACGATGTGCTGCCATACAAACATTATCAAAATCATTAAATAAATAAGTAATAGATGTTACCTTACTTTTAGTATTTTCTTTAACTTGCTCTGTCGCTTCACTGCCCATAAGTGCTAAATCTGTTAATCGATCTTCTTCTGGGTTCTTAAACGTACGATGAGTTGGTCTCTCCCCTATAGCTTCTAATTTTTGTTCTATTTGAGAAGGATCTTCTACTTTTGTTACCACAATCATAATACTATCTGCTGATAATGGTACTGCTTCTATCATGAGTGGCACATTGTCTGTCTCGAATCCAAAATCTTCATATGCTCTAGCCATCATATCTTTAAAAAGTGCTTGAGCTTTTTTAGAACCATAAGCAAGTTCACTGATTTTCAAATCTCTATCTGTAAGGTCTGAGTGATTTAAAGTAACTTGGATTTGTGTCTCACTAAGCTTTTCAATTTTCATTCAAATCACATCCTTTCTTATTTAGTCATTCTATCTATTATTAGTATAAGTATAATGTAAATATAGCATACCTGTAAAGAGCATAATATTAACATTTATTTGTATGTTTACCTTCACATTATAGTGATTTATTACCTTATTATATGTCATTAATCCCATCTTATAATACTTATCCAATTTATTTTTCAAATTAATTAACTT
>USPX01000189.1 GCA_900556665.1 uncultured Eubacteriales bacterium | reverse complement strand
GATCGTGTTTTTCTCCTAAATTTGGATGAACAGCATGAGCTAAATCTGCTGAAATCATAAATGATTCTGATAATGATCTTAAGAAATCCTCTCTATCTTTACCTAAAGCTAGGACTATTCTTTCTAATATTGTTTTTAAGAAATCTGAATCTCCACCTTGTTTAGTAGCACTTCCAACCTCTTCATTATCAAAACATACCATTACATTAGTAGCTTGTGATACCTCAGCATCCATTAATGCTTTAATACCTGCATGAACCATTGATAAATCATCTAATCTTCCTGAAGATATAAACTCTTCATTTAATCCCATTAAGCAACCTTTTTCATATTCATATGGATATAATTCAAAATCAAGAATATCCTCTTTTTCACAATATAATTCTTTTGCTAAAAGTTCAACTAAATAATTACCTTTTTCTAAAGTTTCATTAACAAGTGATAATAAAGGTAATGTATCCTTTTGTCTATTTATTTTATATCCCTCATTAACTTCTCTATTCATATGAATAGCTAAGTTTGGAATTATAAGTATAGGTCTATTTATATTAACTATCTTATTTACTGGTTTTAATGGATTTTTACTTACTAAGGATACTCTTCCAGCTAAAGCTAGTGGTCTATCAAACCAAGTATTTAGTATTGGTCCTCCGTAAACTTCTGTATTTAATTTTACATAAGTATTTTCAACTGTAATCTCTGGATTTGGTTTTATTCTAAATCCTGGTGAATCAGTATGAGCACCAATTATTTTAAATCCATTTTCAGCAATATCACCTTTACCAACTCTAAAAGCAATTAAAGCTGAATCATTTTTAGTTACAAAATACTTTCCTTCTACTTCTAAGTTCCATCTATCAGCCTCTTTTAATTCTTTAAAGCCTTCAAATTCTAAAGTGTCCTTAACATTCTTTACTGCATGAAAAGCTGTTGGACTTTCATATAAAAAATTAATTAATTCATTTGCAATAACTTTTTCCATATGTATCTCACCTCTTTATATATTCTAAACTATTCCAAATATTTTTTCAATAACACTCACCATATTCTTACACCAATTACATTTATATGCTTGTTTTATAAGTCAAAATTGTATATCCTTAATATACAGACTAAGAGAGGAGCTTATAAATGAGTCAAAATACTAATCAACTTTACACAGGCATTGCTTATTCTTATATTGAATATGTCCATGCTTACTTAAAACTATTAAACAATTCATTATTCTTTTCTATCCCTTATTTAGATGAAGAAACATCACATATTCAAGATAAATTAAAAGAAATTTTCCTTTACCTTCCTGATTTACTTACATCTAATGAAAATATTTCAAATGGAAAAGATACAAAAGCAGAAAAAGAACGTGTAGGTGAAACACTTTTAACTTTTAGAGATACATTAGAACAAAAATACCGTACACTTAATGCTTATGCCCGTGAATTACATCATCTTGTAAGTGTGGCACAAAATAATCCAGAGTTCTCCGGTGAATATATTGACCGTGAAGAATTTTCAGATGAAGCCATCCTTGAAATGGACTTTAACCGTCTTGCAGAGGATTGTACAAACTTTGTTTTTAAAGAAAAAACTGTAAAAGCTAGACAAATTAATGCTTCTAGACTTTTCCCTGCTATTCCTTTAAAAATCACAAAGGCTAACTTCTTAGATTACGTTAAAAAAAGTATTCATCATATTGATATAGAAGATACTGCTGAGGCAGCAACTTTCTTAACTGCTATTTTAGAACAACTCTTTGACGGCAAAGCATTTGCCCCATATGGCAAAGACTTTAAGGATCTTGTAGAGTCTTTAACAGAACTTACAGAATATGATGATCCAATTGATTTCTTCGAAGAAGCAGATTCACTTGAACAAACAATTAATACTTTATTTGATTTATTACATGCAATGTATCGTATGATTTGTACACTTAGTAACCTTTTATTATTTGAACATATTGACTTCAATACACTTGCAGAGCTTCACCCAAGCTTCTTTGACTTCTATCACTGCATTAAGAAAATCTTAACAGATTCAGAAGAAGCTAGCTTCTTACAAACTTCTTTAAATGAACGTGTAGATGAAGTTCAAAAAGAAATTCAAAGTGAGCTTATCAAAGTAAGTAAAGCAAAAGAAACAGATCCAATGTTCATTCTTATTCAAACTTATTTAAGTATGGATATGAGTAGCTTATTTGGTTTTGCACTTAATAAAAACAAAAAATATAGTGCTGAAACACTTGCTATCCTTGACCAATTTGTAAATGAATTAGGCGAGCGCATCACTAAGCTTCCTGTGGCTGAACGTAAACTTCGTATGCAATACTTTATGAGCAGCATTCCTTTCGTTATGCCAGAAGCTACTTTTAAATCATATGTAACAGCTGGTTTTAGCAATATTTCTAAGCCACAACAAACTTTACTTTCTGCTATGGCTATTCATAGCATCTTAGATCAAGGTGGTTACTTCTCATCACCTGCCGATGAAGATGCTGGTATGGTACCTGAAGATATTTATAAAGAATATATGACAGAAGAAGAAATCAATGCACTTCATGGCTTTGACTATGAAGATGCAGATTATTATGTAGATGAACATAGTCATAGCTGTGGATGTGAGAACCACGATGATCATAACTGTGACTGCGATGGCGACTGTGGCGATGACTGTCACTGCCAGCATTAATATTAAACATTAAATCAATAACCAAAAAGGTCTCACCCAAAATTTCGTGAGACCTCTTTTTTATTTTGTATTTTTTAATGATTTAACCTGCTTAACAGCACTTTTAGCTGAATATTTCAGCGTACTAAGCATAAATTTCACTATTTCATTAATAACAACAACTAAACTACTTGCACCTATAACTTTCATCCACATCATTAGTTCTAAAGGTGTGGCATTAAAGAATTTATTCCCATACTGAATCATCACAACCTGTAATACACCTGTTAAAGCAATAATCTTAAGTGCTAAAGTGTTTTTAGTAAAGTTCGGGAATATACTAGCTGTACCAAATTCCCTACAGTTAAAGGCATTAAAGAGGACACTAAAGGCAAATAAACTAAAAAGTACCGTTTGTGCTTCACTACCTACTCCTTCATTTGTTGTACATGTGCCTAAGAAATTGCACTTCATTTGAAGTAATAATAACCCTGTAATAAAACCACTATTAATTAAGATGGTACGAATCATAAATGGATTAATAATATGTGCCTCTCTAGGCGTTGGTTTTCGCTTCATAACTGTTGCTCTAATAGGTTCAAGACCTAATGCTAAGGCTGGTGGCCCATCCATAATAATATTAATCCATAAAAGGTGAATCGTTGAGAATGGCATTTCTTCTCCTAATACCTGACTAATAATCGCAATTAAGAAAGCAATAATATTAACGGTTAATTGGAACTGAATGAAACGCTGGAAGTTATTATAAATTCCTCTTCCCCATTTAATAGCTTCTACAATGGTGCCAAAGCTATCATCTGTTAAAATAATATCTGCTGCATTTTTACTAACCTCTGTGCCTGCAATACCCATAGCAATCCCTACATCCGCTTTACTCAGTGCTGGTGCATCATTGATGCCATCACCTGTAACCGCTACAATTTCACCATTTCTTTGAAGCGCCTGTACGATACGCATTTTCGTATCTGGTTTTGATCTAGCTACAATGGCGATTTGGCCTATCTCTCTTTCAAGTGCTTTATCTGATAAGGTATCTATATAAGATGATTCTACCGCCTTTTTACCATGTCCAATAATGCCTATTTCTTGACCAATAGCTATGGCTGTTTGAATATTATCCCCTGTTAACATCTTAGTCTCGACGCCTGCTTCTCTTGCCACTTCTATAGCTTCTTTAACGCCTTCTCTAAGAGGATCTTTAATGCCTACAAAGCCATGAAAAGTAAGTTGACCACGCCAATCTGATTTCGTTTCTATATTGACTGTAAGTGGTACTTCTTGATCTGCAAAAGCTAGTACTCGCATAGATTGACCTTGTAATTTACTCATCAGTTCCAGTATTTCCTGAACACGACCTTCTGTCAGCTTCCTTGTGGTTCCATTGATATATTCATAGTTACACTGTTTTAAGATTACCTCTGGTGCACCCTTTGATAAAATATGATAGGCGCCATTTTCCTTGATAATCGTCAGCATATATTTATTTTGAGAGTTAAAAGGTACTTGTTTGACTATAGTTGACGCTTGTCTTGAACGTGTATAATCTACAGAATCCCCCCACATAGAAAGCAGTGCACATTCTGTAGCGCTTCCAATATAACGCATTTCACCTTCAACGCGCTCTAAATCTGCCGTACTATTTATAATACAGTTCTTTAAAAAGCCTGAAACCATTTCAGCTTCTTTGAGCTTACAATACTTACCTTCTAGATAAATACGTGCCACACACATTTTATTTTGTGTCAGGGTCCCTGTTTTATCACTACAAATGACACTGACACTTCCTATGGTTTCACAAGCTTCTTTCTTCCTAACCAATACATTAATCTTAGCCATTTGCTTCATAGTAATGGCTAAGGTCATATTAATCATTGTAGGCAAGCCCTCTGGCACTGCTGCTACAATAAGTGCTACGCAGACTACAAAGG
>USPX01000188.1 GCA_900556665.1 uncultured Eubacteriales bacterium | reverse complement strand
TATATCTATATCTATATCTTCAATCCTACTCTTCTTCCTTCAATATGAATACATTAACTTTCTCTTTTCTCTCCCCCAAGTATTCAAAAAGAAAGCTGGGGTATGGGCAGGTCTGAAGCTACCTCTGAAGTAATTTAATGATATTCCTAGTGAAGAAAGTTAAAGCGGTGTTAGTGGGAGTGTCTGAGCGAACGAAGTGAGTGAGTTTTCCCACGTTGCTTTGACTTTCGAACTTAGAATATCATAAATTACGAAAGGTGTAGCTCAGACCTGCCCATACCCCAGCGGACTATTTTGTAATACTACAAAATCTATTGATCATAGCCGCAACTTCTGCTCTTGTTGCTGTGCCATTTGGATTCAGTGTGTTGTCTGCATTACCTGCTAAGATTCCTACACTTACTGCCCAGTTCATAGCTTCTTTTGCCCAATCAGATACTTTTGCTTCATCTTTAAAGACTTGATTTGAAGCTATTTTATCTTCTTTTACAACACCTGTTATAGTCGCAAAGCGATATAACATTACTGCAAGTTGCTCTCTTGTTACACTTTGGTTTGGATTAAACTTATTATCTCCTGAACCTGTTACAATATTTAAAGCATTTGCCCATGCCACCGCATCATTATAGAATGCATCGTCTTTTACATCTTTGAATGTACTATTTACTTCAACTTGTGGTGTTCCTGCTAATCTGTGTAATACTGTAACAATCATTCCGCGTGTCATAGATTCTTTGGCACCGAATTTTGTTTCTGACACACCTTTAAATAAACCATTTTCTACTACAAACTGAATGTCTGTTTTTGCCCAGCTATCTTTAACATCTTTAAATTGTGTTTCCACATTTACTACTGATGTTGTTACATTTTCTACCGGTTCTTCTGTAGGTTTTTGTTCTACTGGTTTTTGCTCTGCTATTGGAGTGCTGCTTCCGCCGCCTCCACCACCTCCGCCACCAGATGAACCACCGTTATCTGGTGTAGAATCTGGCTTAACTGTCTCTCCTGAGCCACCATTTTCTGGTTTATTCTCTGGCTTAACTGTCTCTCCTGAGCCGCCATTTTCTGGTTTATCTTCTGGCTTAATTTCTTCTGGTTTTGCTTCAACGATTACTTTACATTCTGCTGTGAAATCACCTACTAATGTTGTAACTGTAATTGTTGCCTCACCTTTTTTAAGTGCTGTAAGTACACCATCTGCGCTTACTGTTACAACACTTTCATCAGAACTTTTCCATGAAACTTCTTTGTCTGTTGCTGTTACTGGATCTAATGTTGCAACTAATCTTTCTGTTTCTGTTTCTTTTAATACAGTCTCAGTTTTGTTAAGTTTAACACCTTTTAATGATGCAAAGCTATTAGAGACAACAATTTTATTGCTTGCATCTAATACTGACTCATAGTTGTGATCTTGTGTACCATTAACTTCCGCAATATAGTTTACTTCAACAGTGTATGTACCATTTACAACATTATCAAAGTTAAATGTAGCACTACCATAGTTTAATATAGCTTCTGCTTTAAGGGTTTCATTTTCACTTGTACATGTAAGTTCTACTTTTCCATTTGGAATAGTGCCACCTTTTGGTGCTATCATATCTACTTGAATTAATACATTGCTATTTACTGCGCCTTGATTAGGTGTTACTTTCCCCATCACTGCAATGCTTGGTGTAACTTTTTCAATAGTCACTTTACCTTCTTCTACTCTTCTTGAATGAGTCATTTCTGTTTCAGGAACTTCAATAGCTACATAGTAAGTTCCTACATTTTTAGGTGCTACTGTTGTCCCATTTTCTGTACGTGCTTCATTTGTATAATAATATACAACTGGTTTTACATCTTCTAAATCTTTAAGACTTACATTTAATGCATGGCTACTGCCGTCATAAGTTTTAACAATGTCTTTATCTTCTATCACAACTTCTGGTGTTACTTTTTCTACTTGAATTTTCTCACAAGCTGTTGATCCAAATAATACGTCAGAACCACCATAAAGTACTTTGATTTCATTTTCACCTAATGTAAATCCATTTTCTTTATTAACAGTCACTTCAAATGTGGCATTGCCATCAGCTGTAACTTGTTTTTGGACTATTTTACCATTTACAACAAGCTCCATCTCATCTTGAAGGGCAGTTGTTACAATGCCATTAGATGCACTCCCCGCTGCTACTACAACTTGAAGCGTCTTACCAAAGTTAACTTTTTTATCATCTTTAATATCTTGACCATCTACTAGGAATATCACATTAGTTTCACTATCTTCTACTGGTGCACTTACTGATTCTGATGAATTACCAACATTTAATGTGACGTTAGTTTTTAAGCCGTAAAGTGGTAACTCCATTTCAATCTCATAAGTTCCAGCTTCTGGATAAGCAAACTCACCATCTTTAACTACTGGACAAAACACAATATAAGTTTCATCAGTACCACCATCATAACCTAATTCAATTCTGATATTATTTTCTGGGCTCTCCCAAGCGAACTCATCATGTATTGCCTCACATAACTCGCCTCCTACATAGAAGTTGAAAGGTATGTAATCTACTAATGTCACATTTTCTAATTTAGGATTTAAGATAAAATTGATTGATGGTAATTTGCTATTTGCTATATCCCATTTTACTGCTGTCTTTTCAAAATGAACACTATCTAAAGAGGTTGGTATATCAAACTCTCCTGGTACTGGAATAGCTTGCCACTCACCTGCTACTTGTTCAAATGTATAACCTTTTTGGGCGTCGTTTGGATTGAATGCAAATGAACTATCTTGTGAATTTGGTGCCTTAATATAAACGTGCTCTTTTTTTACTATACCTGATTTCTCGCCAGATACTGGGCCTCCTACAGTTTGGAACTGGGCTGCTTCCTCTACATTACCTTCTATATTTAAAAGACCTTCTTTTTGTAAAATGATTTTTCCGCCACCTGTGAAATTCTCTACTGTAAGCTCTTTAATTTTTGAAAGTTCTAACACACCATCTCTTTTAATGATTAAATCACCATTTCCATTTTGCCATGTTATGCAGTCTGGAATCACTCTACCTGCTGCTACTGTTAAGCTATCAATGTCATTAAGTGTGAAATATTCTACTGGATAAAATGCTTCAAATGTTACATGTGTTTCATTGGCACCTTTTCCATAAACATCTATTTTATACTTCTTAAGTGTAATATCCACATTACCATCTACGCTGTATGCCGCATTTTCTTTTGGTGGCTGCGGCTCTGTAATATCAAACATACCACCAATAATCGGTTCATCTGCCCCACAGCTATAGACAGAGATTAAATCCAGGCTCCCTTTATCTCTATTAATTTCAATTGAAGCATCTCCTTCAAATGTACCATTCAAGCTACCTGCAAATACTTTTCCAAATTTGCTATCGATGCTGCTTCTATCTGTTTTAATAAGAACGCTTGCATCATTTCCTACTCTTGGTGCTCTTATTTCAGTAGAACCATCTGCATAGTAATATTTTCCTTCGATTAAATCACCATTTTTATCATATAAACTTCCTGCAAATACATCGACTTGTCTTGAGCCAGCACCTCTTGTGCAGTTAATAAGCTCTAAGTTATACCCATTTGCAAAAATGGCATCATGTAACTTATTTGCAAATGCTAAATTGATATTTTCAAATGTTACATCACCTTCTAATACAATGCCCCCAGCACGTACTACAAGTTCTCCCATTACATCTGAGTCTTCTGATTTAATTGTGATATTTTTATTAATTACAAATGGCACAGTGCCATACTCATCTTGTGTGTTTAGGAATGCATTATCCCCACTTTTGATAATAATTGTTCCCCCATCAGCTACATTCGCAACTGCATCTTCGAAGCGGTTATATGGATTACTTCTTGTTCCATTTCCTGATGTATCTGCATTAGGCTTAGTTGCTTGTGTATAAACAACCATTGGATCTACGGCTGCATAACTTACTACTTCTACCTCATCATTTTCAGTTTCAACTGCTTCTACTACTTGTTGCTGATTTTCTTCATTTACAAGTTCTGTAGCTAAAGCCATCCCTGGTTGAGCCATAATCATTGTTGCCGACATTACCAGTGCTAAATTCTGTTTTATTTCTTGTTTCATTTTAGTCCCCTATTCCTTTTTGCCCCTTTTGCAAAAATTGGATATTATTGTCATAAATAATATAACATAAAATACTAGTTAAAGAAATCAAATATCTACAATTTATTCATATTCTATATATATACTATACATATTTTTGTTGTTATATTAGACTCATACATATAAAACTATCTATACATAGGAGTCTTAACATATGACTAAAACTAATTTCAAAAAGATCTTGGAGCCCCTTCTCTGGACTTTGCAGCTTCTTGTTCTTTTTAATAGCTTTTTTGCATTTACATCAACTATAGAGGGATTCCACTGGTATAACCCTATTCCAATAGGTGCACGTACCTATATTACATAACTCATTCCTTTGCAGTTGATATTAATCTTTATATTTTTAATGAAATATAAAGACCTTTCCATTAAAATGCTCAAGAAGTTTATCCCTATTATGAATGGTATAGTACTTTTTATAGCAGCCTTTTCTATCCTGATACATGAAACACTTTTCACCC
>USPX01000187.1 GCA_900556665.1 uncultured Eubacteriales bacterium | reverse complement strand
AAGAAGATGTACTATTAATGAGATTTCGTAAATTATTCAAAAGAAGAAAGTTGAAGGATATCATTGTTTTTAGAAGTGGTTTGGGACGTTATGTTGAGGGCTGGGAATATGCAGATAATCCAAGGGCACTTTTTGAATATATGATAAGTCAAAATATAAATGAGCATTATCAGTTAGTTTGGGTTGTAAAGTATCCTGAAAAATTTAAATATCTTGAAGAGATTAAAAATGTAAAGGTTATATCGTATGACTGGGAAACGAGTAAAAATCCCTTTCAAGCATTTTATTATCAGCGATATATATATTTGGCTAAATACTTCTTTTTCTCAGAAACATGTAATTGGCTGCGTATGTGTAGAAGTGACCAAATGTTAGTTAATCTTTGGCATGGTTGTGGAATCAAAGGACGTAAAGGAAAAACCGAGCCAACGGGGCCACATTATACCTATATGACAGTCAATAGTCCACTATATGCCAAGATACATGCAAGAGATTATGGTTGTAAACTAGAACAGATGCTGACATTGGGACTCGCAAAACAAGACTGGCTGTTTCAGGATTTAAAAGGGAGTTTAACTGAATTACTACATGTAAAACAAGCTAAAAAGTATATCTTTTGGTTACCTACATTTCGAATGACTTCTAGTGGGTATACAAGTCTAGATGAATATGAGATGGAATCAGAAACAGGAATGCCGATAGTAACTACTGATAAGCAATTAGAGATTTTAGATGAAGTATTAAAGGAACTTGATATGGGCATTGTTGTTAAATTACATCCGCATCAAGATATAAATACAGTTACTAAGAAGCATTATGAATATATTACGTTTTTAGATGATAAGGCGATTAATAAAATTAATGTGCCAATTAACTTACTGCTAACAAAAGCGGATGGCCTTATTAGTGACTATTCATCAGTAGCTGTTGATTATATGCTGCTTGATAGACCTATTGCTTTTACTTTAGATGATGTAGAAAAGTATGAACAAAGTAGAGGATTTAATTTTGAAAATGTGCATGAGTATTTACCTGGTAAAGAGATTTATACATTTGAGGAATTTATTTTATTTGTAAAAGAAGTAGCAGGTAATATAGATGCAAGTAAAGATAAGAGAAAGAAACTATTAGGTGAAATGCATAGCTATTATGATGGAAGGAACTGTGAACGCATCACTAATTTCTTCGGTATTAAATAGGAGGCTTAAATGATCTTAAGAACTGTTCCATTTGGGAATTTGAAAAAAGAACTAAAGATAAAAAGGTATATTGCTTTGGCGGTGGAAAGCTTACAGAAAGAATTTTAGGCTTATTTAAAGAGTTAAAGTTGGAAGAAAGAATAGTTTATTATGTTGATAATGACCCTGAGAAAAATCATGCGCAAACAAAGTTAAATGGTAAAGTTATTGAGATAATTTCTCCACAAGAGATGCTACAAGAAATTAGCGCTGAAGATATTATATTAATAGGCTCTTTTCGTTTTAAAGAGATTATAGATCAATTAGATACTATGTCAGAGTTAAATGATATTCAAGTATATGTGGTTAAGCTTTTTATGGAAGACTTAAGTGAGACTACATATAAAGGAGGCATTGTATATAGCCCTACAAGACAAATTCCTAAGAAAATTCATTATTGCTGGTTTGGTGGTAAAGAAATGGGTGAATTAGAAAAACATTGTCTTGCTACTTGGAAAAAGTTTTGCCCAGACTATGAAATCATTAGATGGGATGAAACGAATTATGACTACACACAAAATCAGTACATAAGTGATGCGTATAAGAGTGGCAAATATGCCTTTGTATCAGACTATGCAAGGCTTGATGTGATATATCGATATGGTGGCATCTATCTAGATACAGATGTAGAAATCTTAAGGAGTATTGATCAACTATTATATCAAAGAGGCTTCATGGGATTTGAATCTAATAGTATGGTTAACTCAGGTGTAGGTATGGGTGGTGTGGCTGGAATTGAATTGTTTGCTACATTAAGAGATGCCTATCAAAATTATGTATTTATTGATAGTAACGGGAAAATAAATGATGTAGCTAATTGTAATTTACAATCAGCTATTTTAAAGGAAAAAGGATTAAGACTAGATAATACATTACAAGAAATAGATGGCATTAGATTTTATCCATCAGAATTCTTAAGTCCTGTAAGTTATTTAACCAACAAGAAGCATATAACAGAAAATACTTACTCAGTTCATTGGTTTACCGGTTCTTGGCAAACAGAAGTAGGTACAACATATCGTAATCAACAGCTTCAATATATGGATGAGATTATTGAAAGGTTAAAAAGAGAAAGTATGTGATATGATGATTAACAAACTGGAAAAGCAAATACAAGCATATAATAAGGTCATTGTGTATGGTGCAGGTAACATAGGTAAGATGGTCTTAAAGTATATAAAGAAATATAACCTAAATGTAGAAGTAAAAGTTGCCGTGACGGATAGGAAGCCAGCCCAAACATTATGTGAGGGGTACAAGGTCTATAGCATATATGATTTGTTAAGTGAAAAGGAACAGGCGCTAGTTATTGTAGCGACTTTAGAAAAGTTTCAAGGAACCATATCAGCTGTTTTGACAGAACTAGCATTTAAAAATGTAATGCTGGTAGACAAGCAATTACATAAAAGGTTATATCGAAACATTACGCCTAAAGGAAAGTATTTCATAGAATGTATAAAATCAGCACCTACTAGTTTATATGCCTATTTACAAGAACATTTACCTTTAAATGAGGATATTGTTTTTAAAACACACACGCTGCAAGTCGATGGAAGTTGTGAAACGGTATATAGAGAACTGATTCAAGAAAAACAACTTGTGAATAGAAGGGTTATATGGTTAGTTTCTAACCCTAAAGATTTCAAGGCACAAGACAATGTAATATATTTAGATGTTAATGATCAAAAAAGTTTTAAGGCTATAAGGTTATTATCTCGTGCAAAATATTTAATATGGGAGAATGGTCCAATAGAGAAAAGAAGGCCTACTCAAAAAAGCATACATATAACACATGGAATGCCTACTATAAAAAATGTAAGAGGTATTATAAATATTCCGCCAGAGACAGATCATGTCCTCATTTCATCAGAAAATGTTGTGGACTTACAAAGTATGTGGTAGCAGGATTACCTAGATTAGATGATATGTTTGCAAGTGAAAATCAGATAGATAAGCTGGGTGTAGAGGTTTTAGATAAGAAAGTTATAATATGGATGCCTACATTTAGAAAGCTAAAGAATTCTAAGCGTAATGATTCATTAAAAGAGTTCAATTTAGGATTTCCTCTAATTGAAAGCATAGAAGAATTAAAAAAGCTTAATAAGCTGCTACAACAAAGAAACCTCTTTTTGATTATCAAAATACATCCTTTACAAGAACTGTCTAATATTAATCTTACTGAGTTAGATAATATTACAATGTTAACGAATGAAATGATGCAAGAAAAGGATATAAATTTATATAAGTTATTAGGTGAAACAGATGCACTGTTAACAGATTACTCCTCAGTATCATTTGATTATTTACTACTTAATAAACCCATAGGTTATATATTGGATGATATGAAAGAGTATAAAATAGGCTTTTCAATAAGAGATATATTTAGGTTTATGCCAGGTCCTAAGATTATGACATTTGAAGAGTTACAAGGTTTCTTTAATGACGTAGCAGATGGAAAAGATAATTATATTAATGAGTTAAGGAACTATTGTCATAGATATCAAGATAATAAAAATAGTAAAAGGTTTATTGAGAAGTTTTTATAGGCAGTATGTAGATTGGATGTGAGATGATGAAGAAATATAAAGTTGGATATATTGCAGGTGTATTTGATTTATTCCATATAGGACATTTGAATTTACTACGAAACGCAAAAAAAGAATGCGAACATTTAATTGTAGGGGTATTATCTGATGAGTTAGTAATACATTTTAAAAAGAAGACACCATACATATCAGAAGAAGAAAGAAGAGAAATCATAAGTGCAATTAAATATGTAGACGAAGCAGTTTTAGTAGGTGTTGATACAATAGAGAAAATGAAAGCATGGGAAAAATATAAATTTGATTGTTTGTTTTCAGGAGATGATTGGCGTAATGAAGCAAGTTGGATTGAAGATCAAGAAAAGCTACAGGCAGTAGGTTCAGATATTTTCTTCTTGCCTTATACAAAGAGTACTAGTTCAACACAGATTAAAAAGCTTATAAATGATAGTCAATCAAAAGGAGAAAAAAAGATTATCCTATTTGGTGCAGGTGAATATGGCCAAAAAGCTATAAAATATTATGGAAAAGATAAAATAGCTGGTGTTGTAGATAATGATATTAATAAAGTAGGAAACCAAGTAGATGGATGCACTATCATTTCTGTGCAGCAGTTAGAAGAATATATGGCAGAATATGAAGTGGTAATTGCAATTAGAAATTACAAAGCCGTAATGGAACAATTAAAGGCATGCGGCATTAAGGAATTTTCTATTTTTAAACCTAATGAATAAAGAGTTATGTATATTGGAATATAATAAAAGGTAATTGTTTCTATTAAAAAAGAGTTGCAAAGTGATTTGTTAGATGGTATACTCTTTTATGTTAATAAATAAATACTGTACCG
>USPX01000186.1 GCA_900556665.1 uncultured Eubacteriales bacterium | reverse complement strand
AGCCTTCATGCACAGCATGAATTTCGACCCCATCAAATCCAGCACGTTTTGCATTGAAAGCACCATCTCCAAAAGATTTTACAATGCTTCTAATCTCCTCTTTTGTTAAAGGACGGCAAGTTTTATCGAGCCAGCGGTGTGGAATAGCTGATGGTGCTACTGGTGGGAATTCTCCTAAGTTAGTAGGAATAGTTACACGACCAAATCCACCTGACATCATTAAGAAAATTTTTGCCCCATAAGCATGTACACGTTCTGTCATTTCTCTACTTGTACGAATGAAATGAACAGGATTGTATGTAGAGTTTGGACAGTTTGGCATACTTTGTGTTTCTACTTGACAATCTGAGAAAGTAACACCTGTGATAATGAGTCCAGCACCACCTTTGGCTCTTTCTGTATAATAGTCAATGCCTCGTTGATTAAATCCACCTTGTGCATCAGCAAGTCCTAAAGGTCCCATTGGTGCTAAGGCAAAACGGTTTTTTAGTGTAAGTTTACCAATTTTCACTGGTGTAAATAACTGTTTATACTTCATACTTAACCTCCTTATGTCTTCTTAACACCAGTATACACAGTGATTTCTACCTAAAGTTAGCAAAATTTTCTTTCTACCTATCAACACTTTTCTGTATGCCCCCCTCACTATGGTCCATTAAAAACTTTTGGAACATTTGAATGACTTTATAATGTCCATGTTCCGCCTCATAAGCGCCAAAAACTTCCCATTTTAGCTTTTCTTTAAAAGGGATGGCTTTAAGATGTGTCATATCGAAATCTTCTTTTACAAAATCAGGCAAAAAGGCAACTCCCATCTTCTTCCTACATAACTTATGCTGAAAGTTGATATCTGCCGTCTTGGCAATAATATGAGGTTCAAAGCCCTTCATTTGGCAACACTTTTTAAGTTCATGATACATTGTAAAATGCTCGTTTAATAAAATAAGCGGTTCATCCTTTAACATCTCGATTGTTACTTCATCATAATCCCAAAAAGGATGGCCTTCATAAACAATCAGATGGATGGTACAACTTGCTAGTTTACTTGTTTTTATACCTTTGGCTTCCCACTGCCCAATAATAAAACCATATTCTAATTGAGAAGCTAAAAGTTGCTGCTTCACTTCTTCATTACTATATTCACAAAGCTCCACCTTAATCTGAGCATTTTCTTTCATAAATATTTGAATCTGCTGAAAAGGCACCACATTAAATGCACCACATGCACATCCTACACGTAATCTAATTTCTTGGTTTTTCAGCTGTTCCATTTCATTTTGAATTTCTTCAAATTGTTCAATAAGTACCGCACAGCGTTTATGTAATAATTCTGCACCGGCTGTTGGTGTCACCCCTTGTTTATCTCTCTCAAATAAAATAACATCTAATTCCTTCTCCAAGGTTTTAATAATACTCCCTAAGCCTTGTGGCGTAATATATAACTTTTTAGCAGCACGATTGATACTACGCATTTCATATACTGTTTCAAAACTTTTTAAATCTTTAATGTCCACACATTTCCCCCTTTTTCTATAAGCTTATTGTCTTATAAATATAAAACCCTTAACTTAAATATTTTTAAGGTTAAGGGTTTTATATTTATTATAAATTTCAAATAATTAATTATACATTTATATTATCAAACTTTTTAAAATCATTCAACGTATTCATTTTAAATAGGTAATGTATTCCAAACATAAAAGCATACTTTCCTAATTTCATAGTAATAAATGCCGTCACACCACAAAATAAACTACTTTTATACAATCATTCTTTTCTTTGTTACTGTCTCAATGCTAATTTGATCTGGCATAACGCAAGCCTCATATTTATTACTTAGATATTCCCTAATTTCCTCTTCATTTAAAGTGTCCTCACCTTTTATTTCTACATTAATGGCAAACTCCGGTTTACCAATATAACTTGTATAAGCTTTTGCAGATTCAATGCCTTCATAAGCACATAAATATTTTTCTAATTCATGTAAATCAATGTAGTGATAGCCTACTAAATCTACCTTTACAACGGTGCGTCCACTTTCTTCTAGAATATCAATGCTGCCATCTGGTAAAATCCTTGCCGTGTGCCTAGTTTGATATAATCTCCCTTGACCGTATGGATTCGTAATCTGATCAACCACTTCTTCTGGCTCTGTATCCATAATATAGAGGTCTCCCCATGCCCCATAAGGCTGTTTTCTACAAGTGTGATCAAAGACATAGGCCTTAACCATTTCTTCATCATTTCTTGTCCCAATAAGCTTGTAACCTGCACTCTTATTGATTTCAGAAACTTTAACAAAGTAATGTTTAGGGAAAAGATGTTCTGATAAATGTTTCTTTAAACGACGTACTGAAGGTTCTTCTAACATAGCCGCTACAATTGTTTCAAAAGCCTCCATGAATAAAGCTAATTGTTTTTTATCAAAACGATTCTGCCAATAACGTAGTAAATAATAGTACCCATTATCCTTAGACATCACTTGAAGATGGAAAGGTAATGCATTGAGCTTCACATGTAGGCGCTCAGCTGGTAAATCCCCAATGTGATCAATATTTAAGATTTCTCCTTGATATTGGAAGAACATTTCATCGGCACGGATATTATAAGTATAATTAGCCATTGTATTTATAATTTGCTCTCCTGAACGTTTCAAAAGTTCTGGTACTGTTTCATGTGGTATATTCGTATATCTAAAGACATAGTTGTTAAAGAAAGGTCCAGCTAACCTTGAAAAACGACTGTCGATTCTACCACTATGAATACTTGTACTTACTGCTTCTTTTGTATTACTAAAAATACTAATACAGTAATTAAATGCAGTAATAAACAATACATTTTCAGATACACCATATTTATTACAAAAGGCTAAGATTTCATTCTTATTTAATGTTTTAAATGGATTAGTCATTGTAGCATCTTCACCATGACTTAAATCATAACAGTGTTTACGTGTTAAAATAGACTTTTCTATTTTAAATCCTGAGAATAATTCATTGAAATAGTTAAGCTTCTCTTTTGCTAGGCCTTGCTTTCTCTCACGGGCATTATCTAAAACATATTCGTAATAAGAATATGTTTCTTTAGGAATTTCCTCTCCTCTATAAAGGGTGTTGAGATCCTCAAATAGAATATTCATCGTTACCCCATCACCTATGGCATGAGAAATATCAAAGAACAAATAAATATTAGTTGGTGTGATATAAATGCCAATATGATATAAAGGTTCATTTACTTCATAAAAATATGGCACTAATAAATTTTCGCGTGTCTTCTCCCATTCTTCATCACTGAGCTTAATGATTGGGATATCAATGACTTTCTCGTCATCCCTTAAGCATTGATACTGTCCTTCTTGTTTTTGAATAATACATTTTAAATTTGGATGTACTTCAAAAAGCCCTTCAATAGCTTTTTTCAGACGTTTGACATCTATACATGGGTCTAGTTTAAATAAGAATGGTAAATTGCCTGTAGTATTTCCGCGTATAGCTGTTGCAAAGTATAACTGCACATTTGTTAAAGGATAGACTTTGCGTATACTATAATCCACTTCTTCTTTATTAATGTTTGCTGTAATCACACCCTCTAATGCTTCTATACTTGTATGCTGAATAAGATCACTTAATTGCATAGGGCATTTCAGCTGTTCTTGTAACTGTGTAAGGAGCATCACACTGCCTAAAGAATTAAGGCCAACTGTATATAAATTGGTATCAACTCCAAAACTACTATGTCCTAATACCTTACTTACGCAGTTATAAAGTGTTTGTTGTAACTGATTTTGTGGCATCTTAAAATGCTGTAAGGCTTCTTTTGTCTCTGTTTTTTGATTGAAATATAAAGATCTTATAATTTTCTTAGAAGATGTTTTTTGAAATGGTGTTTCTCTTAAATACCAACGAGTAATTTGTTTATAAGTAGGTAATGTTTCATTATGTGCTTTTATGATCCCTTCAATCTCTTTGGCAATGTCTTTCACCTTGGTCAAATCAGCATATTTAAAGTTAGGATAAATCGCTGCCGCAATGCTATCTTGTTCCTCAAATACTAAGATTTCCTGCAGCAGACTCTCATCTACAAATAAGTTTTCTAATTGTTCAGGGGCTACATTTTCACCATTACTTAAGATAATAAGATTTTTCTTACGTCCTGTAAGATATAAGAAGTTTTCTTCATCTACATATCCTAAATCTCCTGTACGCAGCCAGCCATCTTCTGTGAGTGTCTTGGCTGTTTGCTCTGGGTCTTTATAGTATCCCATCATAACTGATGGACTCTTGGCCCAAATCTCCCCATCCACTATTTTCACTTGGCAACGGTCTACGATTCGCCCTACAGAAGCTGCCTTATCTGGTCTTGAAAAATCTGGCGTAGAAATCTTTGGTGAGCATTCAGACATCCCATACCCTTGTGCAATCTTTATGCCAAAACTACCTAAGTGGTCGACTAATTCAGGATTTAAATAGCCTCCACCAGATATGATTTTATGTAGGTTACTACCTAAAACCGCTTTTCTAATTTCTGCCTTAGATAATTCAGGACTGCTTATTTCTAAATTCAGCATTTGATTATAAAGCATTTTAGCCATCATAGGCACCATACGGATCACAGAAGGCTCAAATAGTTTAATATG
>USPX01000185.1 GCA_900556665.1 uncultured Eubacteriales bacterium | reverse complement strand
ATTATAAACTTTATACAATAAATTTTTAACTTTACAAAATTACGATAATCCATAAAAAAATTACCTTTTAGGGATTTTTTTTATGACCTTGTACAATTAAATCGGAATATAAAGCTTTATCCTTGTATATTCTTTACATTTTGATTCTATTTCTATGACTTCTTTTGTATCTTTTATGTCATAATTTAGACAAAGTCGTGCAATAATTGCTTTTAGTCCAAATCCCGATTTTGCCTCTAATTTTTCACCTTTCATGATTTTTTCTATTATTTCCTCTGACATACCATTTCCATCATCCTCAACAGTAACGATCATTCTACTTGCTGCTTCATCGAAATGGGTTGAAATACTAATATGTACAGGTACACCAGCTTTTTTTACACCATATTTAAGACTATTTTCTACTAGGGACTGAATTGTAATCTTCGGAATCTTAAATTCTAACGTTCTTTCATCAATGTCATAATGCATCACCACACTATTAGGTTTTCTAATAATGGCAATCTTAATATACTCTTCTACGATTTGTATTTCTTCTGCTATGCTTATGCTTTCATCTCCACGACTTAGACACGCTCTATAATACTTCGCCAATGTTTTAATAAGCTCAATAGCTGCATCTTTTTCCTCAATAGCAACTAATATACTGGCAGCATTTAAGGTATTATATAAGAAATGAGGCTTTACCTGATGGTTAATAATAGATAGTTCTAATCGCTTTTGGAGCTTTTCTCTTTGGGCTACATCAATAATTAGCTCATTAATTTGTCCCATCATTTCATTTAAGGCATCACTAATGTCATAAACCTCTAAATAACCTTCTTCCATATAGAAGTCTTCATCTAATTTCTTCTCTTCACCAACAATCCTTGCTTTACTAGCAATGTATTTTAAAGGCCATACTACTTTTCGTTTAATGATTAAAGACGCAATAATAATAAAGATAATATTACTCATTACCGCAAAGATTAAAATAATACTTATATTGTAGTTAGTACGTGACTGATGATTAATTCCTACAATATAACCATTTATAATAGGCATTTTTTCTACCACATAGTAATATTTTCTGTGGTTTTTACTAATATGATAATATTTATTTTCTTCCCATCTTATCTGGTCCTTTATCTTCTTTACTGCTGACAATCTACTCTCATCTGCCATACAGATCGTTTGACCTGTTCCATCTTGAATAATAATATCTAAGGTAATATTAGCTAAGATATTGTTACACTCTTGTCTTAGGTTATCGGGATTTAAATAAATTACAATATAACCTAATGGCTTCATATCTTCCTTTGAATTAATCAGACGTGTCATATAGAAGGTAGGACCATTATTTTTTTCTAGTATATTTTCACCTATTTCCCAATAAGCACCACCCTTTCGCGCTTTAACTTCCTCTAAATTAAGCTGTCTTCTAAAAGCTTTTGCATCTTTATTATAGGTAGGCTCTTGATACTCAGAAAATACATTCCCATCTAAATCCATAATATGGATAGATTTAATGTCTTCACGTTTTGTAATTTCTTTTCTAAGAATTTCTTTCAGGTTCTTGTCTTTATCTTCTGGGGCTACTTTCAATAAATATTGAACAGTATCATTGATAACAAGATTATATGAAACTCTTTCGGACTCCATCATTTTTCTTGATAACAAATAAGAAAATGTGTTCAGGGCTTGCATGTCACTAGTTTGGAACTTATAATCTACCTCTTTTTGTAATGCTAAATAAAAGATACCAATTCCTAATATCAAAGAAATGGTAATTGTAATAAGATAGCTTTTCATAAGCACCCAACTAATACTATGTATTCTTCTCGCTTTTAAATGGTTTTTCATCTATTCATACACTGCCTTTTTATACTCGTTAGGTGTCATATTAGTATATTTCTTAAATAGTCTTGTAAAGTAAGTTGTATCTGTATAACCTAACTTTTCGCCCACTTCATATACCCTATAATTCTTTTCTTTTAATAAGAATTTTGCACGTTTCATTTTCATACCTGTGACATAGCTTAAGAAATTCTCACCAGTTTCTTGTTTAAATAGTGTACAAAAATAATTTTTGCTAATTGCTAGTTTTTCACTGATAATAGTTAAATTAATTTCTTCGTCTACATGTTCAATAACATATTGGCAAGCTTGCATAACCACATTATCTTTATACATAACTTTACACTCTTCAAAAGTAATATATAAGTTATCAATTTTTTTACTAAAGCGTTCAATAAGCACTTCTTTATCTAATTGTTCATCTTGTCCATAATCTAAATAAGCCTCTATGTTTTCTAATTTACTTAAATAAGTAAATCGTTCCTTAATCTTAGTAACAATTTCTTCTAAGATATAAGAAAATCTTACGCACATGCTTTCTCTTTCTAGATCACCATAACTTCTTTCTTCATCTATAATCTGTTTAAGAATTTCAAAGGCTCTCGAATCAGTTTGCATAATATATTTAATAAGTTGTTTATCCTTCTCTCTAGAAAGCTGACGTTTCTTTCTTTTTTCACCATTTAGTTCATTAAATACTTTTAGCATTTTTTTATTGCGTTCTTTGCTCACAAGTTTTTCTTTAGCTTTTTCTAAGACTGCTATAATCTTTTCTTCTTCTAGTGGTTTTAAAACATAATCTAGTCCCCCATATTTAATAGCACTTTTTGCATATTCAAATTCGCCATAAGCTGTTAGTACAATTATCTCCAAATCATATTCTTCTGATCTTACATTTTCCATAAATTCTATGCCATTCATAATGGGCATTTCAATATCTACAATTGTCAAATCTATCTCCTGCTTTCTAAGTTGTTGTAAACCTTCTTCTCCATTTTCCGCTTCACAAATAACCTCAAAACCTAAGTCTTCCCATGGAATTAATTGTTTAAGCCCCTTTCTTACGATAGGTTCGTCATCTATTAATTGTACTTTAAACATCTATTCACCCCGTAAATCTTAATTTTACATAATTATACCACATTCTATAACATTTATGTTAATACACCAAAACAAGGAGCCCCTATAAATTTTTTATAGAAAGCTCCTCTAATACTATTAGTTTTTCTTATATCCTAACCTAATACAACCTTGATTTTGTACTGCTTATTAGTTTCTAACTCTTCTATCATATTTCTTCTAATAACTACTTTATTACCAATGATGATATATGGCCATTCATTGAAGTATACAGATTGTATTTGGCATTCGTTACATTCTTTATGTCCACTATTGATGTATTCAACTTCAAATTGTCTACCAGCGAATGTGAATGTAATGTTTGCTTTATTGTCCCCATCAAATTGTTCTAAAAGTAGTTTAGGTTGTAATACTAAGTCCCCTAATTCACCTTTGATTCCAAACATTTCAGTTACTACAGTGTACATAAGCCAACTTGCAGCTCCTGTTAAGTAGTGATACATTCCTCTACCACGCGTATTGATATATTCTGGTACACCAGGGTAAATTCTACTTTCATTAAAGTTTGTACAGTGTTTATAAAGCGTTTCAATAACTTTATAACCTTCTTTTACAAAACCTCTTTGATATAAAGCATTAGCATACATAATCGCCATGTGAGAGAAAACAGCGCCGTTTTCTTTATGCCCATAAGCAAATCCAAACATTCTTCCAAGGTCTGTTTTAACCTCTTGGAAGTCTGTATTTAATTTATAACCACCTACAGCTGCATCGTAAAGATATTTATCTGCTGCTTTTGTGATTTCTTTTACTTGCTCTTTAGTTGCAATACCAGACATTACTGTAAATACTTGTCCTGTAAGCATCATGCGTACATTTTCATCAAATTTACCTTCTACACGTCTGCTATTGTTATCATAATAACCGTTGTACCAGCTACATTCTTCACCATCTGTGATCCATTCGGCACTTCTAATATGTTCGAACATCCAATCTACTTTTCTATCAAGGTTTTCTGCTAATACTTCAATATCTACAGCCACTTTTTTACCACTTACTGCATGTCTTACTTGTTTGCAGTATGTAGCTAATAACTCATTTTTACCTGCTATATCTTCATAAATAGCTTCTGGCTCCTCAATAAGCATTTTTAATTCTTCAGCTATTTCGATTTCATTCTTATTAAGACGTGCTTTAATTTCACGAAGTAAACTCGCGATAGCTTTCATATTACCTGCATAAAGGGCTGTAAATGCTACACTTTCGCCTTTTTCATCAGCCATATCTAAGCCGTCATTCCAGTCTGCTCCACGCAATTTAATATTATTATGTTCACCAACATCATAGAATGCTGTTAAGTGTTGTACAAGGAGATGTTCTAAAATAGTCCCTTCATATTTTGCTGCACCATCTTGCATCAATTGAATATTGCCTTGCATAATATTCCATAATTCATCTTTAGCTGTACCTCTTTCAACTTGTAAGTCTTTGAAGTATACTTGATTTTCTAAAAGGAATTCTAAATCACCACTTTGTTGTAAGTAGAGATTTACTGTTAAGAATGGCCATGCACCATGATCCATCCATACACGTGTGATGTTATTTCTATCAGCAATGAATTCGCCTGGTTTAGTTCCGATGATTGTAGCATTTGTTCCATCGATTCTTACACCACCGAAGTTATCTTTTAACATTTTACGTACACCACTTGGATCCATGAATAATAATGCTAAACAGTCTTGCCATAAGTCACGCCATCCACGACCACCTTTACCATAATCATGATGTGGCAAGAATGAACATCCATAGATTCT
>USPX01000184.1 GCA_900556665.1 uncultured Eubacteriales bacterium | reverse complement strand
ACTTTTTCTAAGTCAAATTCATTCTCTGCTAAGAATGCTGCAAGAGTATCTACTTGTTCATTCCATGGTGCATTCTCGTCTTTCATTACATACTCACCAGCTGCTGCCTGTTCGTATTTGCTTGAACCATCTTCTTTGCTAATGTAATCAAATTTAACGCTAACTGGTTTACCTTCTTCAAAAGTTACAGTTGCAATTGTTGTACCTTTTTCGCTATCAACTTCACCAACTTTTTCTCCTGTGAAAGCAGCTTCTTGAGCTTCTACACTTACTGCAGCTGGAGCTTCATTTGAACCACAAGCTGTAAATGCCATCATTGAACTTAATGCTAATAATAAAATGCCTAACTTTTTCATAATTTCCTCCAAAGTATTTATTGCATATTGCTTTCACATTATATCCGACACTGGAATATTTTTCAATATTTTTGTTAATTTTTTATCCATCTATTTTATAGCTTATCAACAAGTTGCTTAAAAATATTTATAATAACATACTACTAATTATGGTTTACATCCCCTAAATACACATTTTTACTTCTTAAAGAATTTGTATTTTTCTAAAGGATGAATCTCCAAGCAGAAAACTTCGTTTTTTTTTTATCAAGCCATCCTTCACCTTTGCAATACATTTACATATAAAAAGGCACTACACCTTAAACTTTAGTGTAATGCCTTCTATCTTTTCTATTATAATTATGTTTATTTTTTAAGTCTTGGAAAACCAACTGCTATAGCAATAAGTCCACAAACTCCCATAAGAATTGGGTAATGTAAATATCTTAAAATCTCAATAGGTGAAATTCCTGCGAGACCTGATGCCACAATGAGCTGTGCCCCGTAAGGAATAATCCCTTGAATACATGCCCCAAAAATATCTAAGATACTAGCTGTTCTTCTTGGGTCAATGTCATATTCCTCTGCAATATCTTTTGCAAGTGGTCCTGCCATTACAATAGCGATTGTATTATTGGCTGTACACATATCTACAAGGCTTACAAGTGCAGCAATACCAAACTCTGCCCCCTTCTTTGTATGTATACGACGCTTTACAAAATTCACTAAGTAGTCAATTCCACCATTTTCTTTGATAAGCTCTAATGTACCACCAATGATCATTGCAAGTAATACCATTTCTGCCATACCAAGCATACCATTTGAAGCAGCACTTATTGCATCAAATACACCAAAGCTGCCTGTTACAATGCCCACGATTCCTGCAAGTACTGTTCCTCCTGCAAGTAAGATAAATACATTAATCCCTAAAATTGCTCCAAGTAATACTGCAATATATGGGATTACTTTGATCCACTCATATACATATTCACCAGTAAGCTCTTGCTGATATTGACCTGCCATTACAGTTAAAATAATAATTGTAATAATTGCAGCTGGTAAAACGATTAAGAAGTTTACTTTAAACTTATCTTTTAATTCACATCCTTGAGTACGTACTGCTGTAATTGTTGTGTCTGAAATCATAGAGAGGTTATCACCAAACATTCCCCCACCTACAATTGCCCCAATTACAAGAGGTATTGGCATACCTGTTGTTTCAGCAATACCAAGACCGATTGGTGTAAGCGCTGTAATTGTTCCTACAGATGTCCCCATAGCAAGCGAAATAAAACAAGCAATTAAGAATAAACCACCTACTAAAAACTTAGATGGAATTAAATTTAAGCTTAAATTAACAGTAGATTCTACACCACCCATAGCTTTAGCTACAGAAGCAAACGCACCTGCTAAGATGAAGATAATACACATCATCATAATATCTGTATGACCTGCACCTTTACAAAACATTTCAATCTTCTCTTCAAATGACTTATTTCTGTTAAAGACTAATGCCACTGCAGTTGCAATCATAAATGCTATCAGTACTGGCATTTTATAAAAATCATTTGTTACAATTCCTACTCCTAAGAATAGTATTAAAAACACGCCTAAAGGCAGTAATGCTAATGCACTACCCTGATTTCCTTCTTTCTTCATATGACACCTTCCTAAATAATATATAGTTAATGTCTATATTAACATAGTTTATTTGTATTAATCTACTATTAAATTTTGTCATATGAATGTTTAGGCGTCTTAAATTGCTATAAATTGATTCAACCCACCCAATTACTCATATAATCACCATTTCTATCACTTGTATAATAGCTATGATTACTACCACCTTCCCAAATTACATTCCCATTATCATCTTTTTTAATAAACTTGAATTCAAAATTAGAATTTGCTGGAATACCAGTAACTGTGCCTTCCCAAGTTGGATAATTCGTTGGTGATAATTTAATTGCTTTACGCGTATCCCATTCCCCTAAAGCCTTAATACTGCCTACTACATATATATTTTGTCCCCAATAAGTTTCTGCTTGATTTACTTTAAATTTCACACTCACATTCGTCTGATTCGTTTCTTCTTTTTCGTATTTTGCAATAAAGTCTTTATAATAATTATAAGACTGTCCCTCTACTACATCGCCAACCCTTAGAATGGTAATTCCTTTATACCCATGATGGTCTATGGCATCTGAAATATTGTCCCAATAATATGAATAATCATCTCCACCAGACAAAGCATTTTCACCTTTTATCTCCACGCCCACTCCAGCTGCACTATCCCCTACATAACCTACTAATTTCTTAGGTGTAGAAGTATTATTGCCTGCATAATCATTCATTTCAAGACATGTAAAATGTAAACTTACTTCATCATTAAAACTACTTACCATCTCTAAAATCGGATTATAACCATAGCCATTACTTTGACTAAAATCGCTATTAATAACACCTGCACATACTTCTGCTGCACGGGGTGTATTAGTTGACTCCATTTGCCAGTGAACGCCTGGTATCTTAATACCTAATTTAATATTATCAAAGGCCCCATCAAAAGCTTCTTGCCCATAAGTTAGCATACGTCTACCATGTTCCACAAGGCTATTATTATACCACTCCAAAAGATCCTTACCATATTGACTTTCATAATAACTATGTGCACCATTACTATAGAAGAAATTATCACCATCAGTAGGTGGTGTAATCTCATCAGTATGCGTTAAATTACATCCCCATGCTCTATTTACACCTTCCAAACTTTCATATTTCTGAAGCATTGCTTTTCTAAATTCGGCCTTTGCCAAATTCGAATAGCACTGCATAGCGCCTTTAGTAGGATAACCTGTATTATTATCATGACTATTATAAGAAGGATATCTTAGTTCACCTGCAGGTCCACCACTGATATTCAGTTCTTGAATATCATCTTTATATGTAGCACCAAAATGTTCTTCAAAAGCATTCATAAAATCAATATACTCATCTTTTACAATCTCATCCGCCCATAAAGCAAGATACTCGTTACAATAATTCCCTTGAGAGCTCTTATACTTTAAGTTATAACGATTCATCCATTGACCGTCCATAGATTCCTTTTCATACTTATTCCATACCCAAGAAGGTAAATAAGAAGTATAATCATCCCCTACATTGCCTCCACATTGATGAAATGACATAATAGGTACGATTTCTAGATCTGCTGCTTTAATAGCTGCAAATACTCTATCATAATAACTAAAATCAAATAGATTATCTCCCTCTGCTTCTACATCTCCCCACCATACATCTACACTAATAGCATCTATACCTATTTCTTTAGCTTTTCTGAGCTGCTTATTAAATTGATCCCAATCAGTTACTTTAAGAGGTGCCATAGCATTAGCCGTAAATTCAGTACTTTGCCCAAAGGTTGTCATTGGCATTAACATACCAACCACTACGCCTGCACTTATCACCTTACAACTTATCCCTTTTAATAATCTTTTTAGTATCATTAAATCTCCCCCTAATTTAAAACACGAAATCTTATTAAACAGATAATATACTCTATTCAACTTGTTTTATTTATATTATAACTTTTTATATTTTAATTTTACATACGAAAAAAGGTGCCCCACCCCTGAAGCACCTTTTCTTTCACGTTCATATTTAATAGATATTGAGGCATTTATTTTTGTTTTAAGTTTGATTCCCGGTCAAACTTTTCCTAAACTCTGGTGTTTAAAATATACTTGTATACCCCTATACGTATATTTTAAACATACACTCCCGTGTATTTAAATCCGTTCTTAATTGGAACAATCATTGCTAATAAGAGAATGTTTTTCTGTTTTTCATAGTATTTTTTATGCATATTTAAATACTGTTAAACTTATAATTTAGGGATTATACCTCTCTTATTTAGCAACCCTTACATATATTTCTCTATCTAGTTTATTTATCTTTAACAAACTAATTTCTTATAATAAAAATAGCCACCCTATATGAATAGAGTAGCTATGTCAATCAACGTCTTGATAATTATTTGCATACAAATACAAACAATCTTTTAAAAGTTGTAATCAATATATATTCATGATACATATATATTGAGCAGCTGGCTGACATAGTTTTCACCTTAATCCCTATAGCTTTGCGTCATTAGATTTCTCTAATTTTGCCGAATTATTTAATTAGCTCCTTTGAGCTTGTCTTTATTATATACTATGCCTTTTCCAATTTCAACCACTTTTATGATATTTTTTTCCTTTTTTTATTTAAACTATATTTATTATTTATACCATATTTTTTCAAATGTATCTAAATGACTCTTTTCTGAGTTAACCACATCACTAAGATAAGTTCCTGCTAGTGTGCCAATTAAGATACTACTAAGCTCTTTAGAATTATCTTTA
>USPX01000183.1 GCA_900556665.1 uncultured Eubacteriales bacterium | reverse complement strand
TACACGAAGTGGCACTAGAGTTGTACCGCTCTCCTGAACTGGTGCAATTGGTGTGTTTAAGATTTGGTTATTTAATTTAAGTTGGATTTTATTTGGGCTTGCTAGACAAGAAATTGTGAATGCCGAAAGACTTATAGAGAATGTTATCCAATTTTTGGTAAACTTATTTATTGATTTCATATGTATACTCCTTTATATTATAAAATTTCCTAAAAAAATAGGACTAGGTAATATTATTATAGCATATATTTACTATGGACAAAGTAGATTTAAAAGTTAAAGTACAAATATTCAAATAAAAATAAAATATAATTATAAAAATATAAATATTGTGATAATATAAAAATAAGGGGCATAGTAGCCCCATTTTAGGAGAAAATTAGTGAAATCATTGAGAGGTGTTACTTGAAGTAGTTGAATCAGTAGTTTGATTTGGAGTTTCAGATGAAGTATCTATTGTGTTTGTAAGGCTACGAATGGTATATAAGATATTACCAGAAAGTGCATTCATAAGGTCAGGATTGCTTTCTAGTTTATCAACTTTCCAAGAATTATCCTTAAGAGAGAGGGAGATAGGAATAGATTCTACGAAATCTTGTTTGCTTTCATCAATACGTGTCACAATGACATCCTCAGCTTCTTTAACAATCTCATCATCTTTAGCACCATTGAAAGTCATCGTTAAGTCAGTATCTAGATAATCTAAAACAATACTTTCAAAGGCTTTCCCTAAGTCATAACATCTAAAGGTCACAGTAGCAGTTGCTTTAGTGGGGTCATTAGAATCAATGGTAACTTGTTCAACAGTATAAGTAAAGTCAGCCATCTTGCTAAAGAGTTTATTAGCAACTTGTGGAGAGATACTTTCTACTTTGTTTTTAAAGTTAGGAAAGTTATCTACATTTTCAGCATAGTACGTTTTTACAGAAGAATAGTCTTGATGTTGCATAGCTTGTAAAAAAGAACTTGTAGTTTCGCCGGGATTACGCTCTGGACCATTATTACAACCAGATCGGAAGAGCGTCGTGTAGGGAATGAACGTACTAAATATAAGAAAGAGAGTTCGCTTTTTCATAAAAACCTCCTAATGAGATATAAGTTTATATTTAATATTTACCAAAAGCATAAATCTTATCAAATTTTTTGAAGCTGTTTTAGTTTGAACAATTTAATAATGAGCCGGGGGGATGTGTAGCATTCTGATGTTAACCATTAAAGCGTGAAAAAATTAAAACTAGGAGGCGACGAAAATGTTAAGGTCCAATCAAAAACATAAAGGTTCAATAAAAAAACGTCTAATTTTAATGAATGCGTTATTTGCGGTCATACCATTGCTTATAGTAAATATCATTTCGAGTATTCAATCTGAGAAGGTTATGGAGCAAAAAAGTAGTAAGCTTACAACTGAGATGGTGAAACAGACTTGTGCAAATCTAGATTATTTTTCAGAGGATATTGAAAAGAATCTTAACAAATGCATTGTCAATAACCTGAATAATTCTGAGGATAATTTTGTAAATACATATATGCATCCTAAAGATGGGATTGCAAAAATATCAGCGTTTAACAGTATCAAAAATCAACTTGTAAGTGTAAGTGCATTAGAAAATGATATGGACAGTATAGCCATCGTTACAAAAGAGGGGAAAGTAATAGGTAAGTTAAGCAATTTAAACAATGAGGCAACTTTAAGCGTTAAAGACATAGAAGTAGCTGCCAATAAAAGTGTTTGGACATTGAATATAGGAGGAAAAGAAGGGGTCTACTATATTCGAAATATACAAAACACTATTACAGGTGAACAATTTGGGAAGATTGTTGTGCAAGTAAATATGGCTACTTTAAATGAACGACTTAAAGACGTTGCATTATTTAAAGGCGCTAATATTAGCATTGTAGATGAAGAAGGGAAAGTTGTATTAAGCTCTGATAATAATTTAAGCATATTACAAGATAAGATAAAAGACTATATAAAATCCGTAAATGGTGCTGAAAATGGTAGTGAAATGGTGGATGACTGTCTAATTGCCTATGCTGTAGGTCAAAATGGCTGGAAAGTTGTTTCAGAAATTCCTAAATCAGCCCTTACAAGTGATCTCAAACAAGTCACAAAATTAATATGGGGTTTAATCGCCATGATTATAGTAGCGGCAATCTGTGTAGGTGGCGTAGCAGCAAGTAGTATTACAAAGAGTATTGTTGAGCTTATGGAATTAATGAAGAGGGCTGAACAAGGTGATTTAACTGTTGCAGTTAATGTGAAAAGACATGATGAATTGGGAATGTTAGGCGACAGTTTTAATCATATGATATGTAATATTAGAGAACTTATTTTAGAAACGAAGCAGGTGGTTGCAGAAACACTTGAAGTAGGAGAAGGTTTAAGACAAAGCAGTGATCATTCTGTAGAAACCTTTGGGCAATTGGTATTTTCAATAGATGGCATTACAAATGGTTCTAATGCACAAGCAGAAAATATGCAAAATACAACTATTGCCATGGAGCACCTTTCAAGGAGCATTCAAGAAGTTATACAAAATACAGAGGAAATTTATAATAGTACACAAGGTGCTAGAAATATCATTAATGAAGCAGCAGATAGTATAGAATTGTTGAATCATACAATGGATGATTCAACGAGTGTTATGAAAAATATTCGTGAGGGCATAGATATACTGAATCAAAAAACAAAGAATATTGAACAGATTATGGCGCTTGTAGATGGTATTAGTGAAGAGACAAACTTATTAGCATTAAATGCTAGTATTGAGGCAGCTAGGGCAGGGGAGTTGGGAAAAGGCTTTGCAGTAGTTGCTAAAGAAGTTAAAAAGCTTGCAGAAGAATCTCAAAAGTCTACAGGCCATGTAAGAGAAACGTTAAATGATATAGAGGGTAAAACATCTTCTTGTGTAGCACTTGCAGAAAAAGCTAAGACAATATTTGCCAACCAAGCACAAGCTGTAGAAAAAACATATATTGCCTTTAATACGATTATAGAAATTTTAAAGAAGATAGATATGCAGTTAGGTGCAGTTAATGAAAAGACAGCACACATGGCTAATTTGAAAAATGAAATGAGCCAGAGAATGGAGAATATCGCTACTGCCACAGAAGAAAATGCTTCAGCTACAGAAGAAGTTAATGCATTAGGACTTGAACAAAAGGTCATGATGAATAAACTTAAGTGCTTAGCAGATCAACTTTCAGAAAGTGTAACAACACTAGAACAAACTACTCAAAACTTTAATATAGGATAAAACAAGGGTAGATTTTGATAATATATAGCATAGATAATTGTGGGATTTTATATATTTCAAATTGAATGATATCTATGCTATTATAGAAGTATAACGTAAGGTTTAAAGATAGGGATGAAAATATATTAAATAGGGGGAAACGTAATGACAGAAAAAGAGTTTTATGAAGCACAAAAGAAAGCATATGCACCTATGGTAGAGCTGTTTAATAGTGTACCAATAGGTGAAAGAATACCTTCTAAGTGGGAAGCACCAGAAGGATATACTTTAGAAAAGTTTGAGGTAGAGGGGATACCAGTAGAACGTTTGACACCTAATCATAAAACATCAGATTGTGTTATTTTTCATGCACATGGTGGAGGATATGTACTTGGGTATACTGATGCCTATAGAGAAGTTGGGGTAGCTTATTCTCAAATGGCAGGTGGTGCAGAAGTCATTAGCTTCGACTATCGTCTGGCACCTCAGTATACATATCCAGCAATTTTAGAGGATGCTGTTATAATTTATAAATGGTTATTAGAACAAGGCTATGATAATGACAATATCGTTATGGTAGGAGATTCAGCAGGTGGGAATCTAGTTCTTGTGACATCTTTATATTTAAAAGATCAACAAATGCCACTTCCAAAAGGTGTTATAGCTATATCACCTTGGTGTAAATTAGCAGCAGGGGCAGAGAGTTTTGAAAGAAATTTATATAAAGACTGTATTTTAGGTGCAGAAGGGATTACGATTGGTGATGAAGTATTTAAAGCAAGTTATGTAGGGGATGGAGATTATAAATGCCCATATATTTCGCCCGTATATGGAGATTTTAGAGGCTTTCCAAATTTATTAATTCAAGGTGGATCTTATGAAATGCTAGTGGATGATATGGTCACTGTCATTAATAAGGCAAAGGAAGCTGGCGTTAATGTACGAGCTACAATCTATGAAGGCATGTCACATGATTTTCAATTACTTTTAACTGACCTAGAAGAAAGTAAAGCCGCATGGGCAGAAATGGGAGAATTTATAAAAGATTTATTTGAAGGACAACAATAAAATTTAAGATAAAATTGGGGGATAGAAGATGGAAAGAGAACAGTATTTAAATGGACTTAGAGAACGTATGAAAATTGTGTTAGATCAAATAGAACCACTACCATTTGGGCAAAGAATTCCTTCTACATGGCAACCACCAGAAGGTTATCAATATGAAAAAATAGAAGTAGAAGGCGTAGTAATTGAACATTTAATACCAAATGAGAAAAAGACAGATATAGTAGTCTTTCATATACATACCGTGATGGAAGTATAGGTTATTCCAATATTGCAGGTGGTGCAGAAGTCTTTAATGTAGATTATCGCACAGCACCAACGGATATTTATCCAACCGCATTAGAAGATTGTGTGAAAGCTTATGAATGGGTATTAGCAAAAGGTTATAAAAGTGAAAATATTTTATTTATAGGAGATTCAGCAGGTGGTAACTTAGTGTTAACTGTAACACTTTACTT
>USPX01000182.1 GCA_900556665.1 uncultured Eubacteriales bacterium | reverse complement strand
GTTGTTATTGGAGCTTCTGCAGCTGGTATTAACGGTGTAAAAAGACTTCGTGAATTAGACAAAGATGCTGAAATTACATTAATCTCAAAAGATGAACACGTTTACTCAAGATGTATTATGCACCACTACATGGAAAATATTCGCAGCGTGGAACAACTTTCTTTCATCAAACCAGGATTTATGGAAGAAAACAATATTAACTGGATGAAAGGACAGCTTGCAACTAAAGTTGATCTTGAAAATAAAACAGTTCATACATCAGAAGGTGAAGTTGTAGCTTTCGATAAATTACTTATCGCTGCTGGTTCACATGTATTCTTCCCACCAATTCCAGGGCTTAAAGAAGCTAAAAATGCAATTGGTTTCCATGACCTTCATGAATGCGAAGCAATCTTAGAAAGACTTAACACTTGTGAAAACATCGTTATCATGGGTGGTGGTCTTGTAGGGATCGATGCTTTAAGTGGACTTTTACACAAAGGCAAAAACCTTTCATTAGTAGAAATGAGAGACCGTATGCTTTCTATCCAATTAGACCACAGAGCAGCTAAAACTTATGAAGATGCTTTTGCTAAGGAAGGTGTAAACTTCTTCTTAGATATGGGTGTACAATCACTTAACATGAACGAAACAAATGATGAGATCGTAAGCATCACTTTAAGCACAGGTGAAACAATTCCTTGTGACTTATTAGTAGTTGCATCAGGGGTACGTGCTAACGTAGGTTTCTTACAAGATTCTGGTCTCGAAATGGACCGTTTCGGACTTATCATTGATCCATCTGGTAAGACATCTCATCCAGATGTTTATGGTGCTGGAGATATTACAGGACGTAACCCAATTTGGCCAGTAGCTGTTAAAGAAGGTATCATTGCTGCAAGTAATATGTGCGGTGTAGCTAAAGAAATGACAGATTTCTTCGCTAGCAAATCTACAATGAACTTCCTTGACATTCCTACAATGTCACTTGGCCAGGCACAACCAGAAGATCCAGAAAACTATATCATCGAAATCGAAGAAGATGATAAAGGTAACTACAAAAAAATCGTTCACAAAGATGGTAAAATCTGCGGAGCTATTTTACAAGGTGACCTTTCTTACTCAGGTATTTTAACTCAACTTATTCGTGAAAAAATCGATGTATCAAAAGTTAAAAAACCATTATTCAAAATTGACTACTCTGATTTCTTTAATATCAAAGAAAACTTTGAGTTCACATACGAAGATTAGGAGCATGTAAATGGAAAAAAGATCACTACTCGATAGACTTAATAACTTACCAGTCGCCGTTCTACCTACTATGGTAGGTGCGGCTACACTTTCAAATATGTACGCACCATTAGGCTTTACTTGGATTCGCCACCTTACAATGTGGGCAGCAGCAATCGTTGTAATTGCTTATTTAATGAAAATCGTACTTCACTTTAATACAGTGAAAACTGAGTATTCTAATACTGTACCAGCTAGTTTATATGCTGGACTTACAATGATTACTATGATTTTAGGAAGCTATATCTTTGATTATAGTCCTGTAATTGGTAAAGCTTTATGGGCACTTGGACTTAGTGTGCATGCTATCCACCTTGTTATCTTTATTTATCGCAATGTAGTAAAAGGTGTTAACATTAATACTTTTGTACCAAGTTGGTTTGTAACATTTAATGGAATTATGGTATCTACAGTTGTAGGTGTGCCTATGAATGAACCTACTATTGGAAAAATCGTTGTTTATTATGGGATCACAATCTTTGCTATTACATTACCATTTATGATTGTAAGACTTATTAAACATCCAGTAGCAGACCCACTCTTCCAAACAAAAGCTATTTTACTTGCACCATCAAGCCTTTGCGTAGTAAGTTACTTAAACTTCATTAAAGAACCTAATGCAATGCTTTTATATGTTTTATATGCTATTGTATTTTGTACTTTAATTTATGTTCTTATTAACTTACCAAAGTTCTTCTCTTTCAAATTCCATCCAGGATTTGCAGCCCTTACTTTCCCAATGGCCATCGGGATTGTAGCTTCTAATAAAATGTCTGCTTTCCTTATTGGAAATGGACACGAAGTACTTGGTGGCATGATTAAAGAGGTAGCTGGTATTCAGCTCTATATCACAACTGCTATTATTGGCTTTGTACTTTTCAACTTCGCAAAAATGCTTAAGGCAGATAAATAGAATGAGGTCCGCCGAGAGGTGGAGCCCCGCATGACTACGACTACGTAAATTGTGATAGTCTAAGTTTGCGAATCAAAGAAACGGTGTGAACTCACTTCGCTACGCTTCGTTCAGACAGCACACCTAAAAGCTCTTTGATTCTCTTCACTAAGACTATCAATAATTTACTCCGTATGTAGTCATGCGGGGCTCCACCTCTCGGCTTTTCTTCTATTTACCTAGCTTTCGGGCGTAGAAAGAAAATGTTAACTGTTTTACTTGTATGGGGGATAGTATATTAAGGTTATTTATGATAGTCTATGTGTCATAATCAGAGAAACGGGGAATATCTATGATAATCTATACGTGATCATCAAAGAATAGAATGTGATGTTAACCACTTGCTTGTGAAAGGAGTTTTATGGATGAAAAATGATATTATCACCCTTATCTTAATGGGTGGTCAAAATAAACGTATGAATGGCCAGCATAAGGCCTTTCTTGATTTTAATGGAGAAAGCTTCTTAGATCATATCATTAAAGAAATGTCTGCCTTTTCTCCTGTGGTGCTTTCAGTAAATGATAAGGAGAAATTTAAAGATCTAGAATATCCTATGATTGTTGATGAAGTAAAAGGCATCGGCCCTATGGGGGGGATTTACAGTGCACTTAAAGTTCTAGATTGTGACTACCTCTTTATTACAGCCTGTGATATGCCCTTTATGACAGCTGAGTTTGCAAGCTATATGTATGAAAAAATGAAAAGTTTAAATCCTCAGCCTGTAGCTTTAATTTTAAGTGATGGGGATGGAAAGTTTTCTCCTTTAGGAGGTATTTATTCAAAAAAACTCCTCCCTCATATTGAGGAAATGCTTGCTGAAGAAAATTATCGTCTTGGCAAGTTACTTAAAACAGCTGGGGCTTTTATAATCCCTATTCATGAAATACCTTTTAGCGAAAATGTCATGCGTAATATTAACACGCCTGAAGAATATCATAATCTTTAACAATAAATTATATATCTACTGTATTAAAATGGGTTACAGCATCTTATGCTATAACCCATTTTTACTTTTATCTTTTTACAATTGTTAATGGTTCTTCAATTTGTTCTAATGTATCTGTACGATAAGTATTAATCGTCATTGAATCTGATGTTATATCAATAATTGAAAAAGTAGGTACTTCTTCTTGCCAACGTATATTTATATAGGCTTGTTGTTTCTCAACTAATTTATAATACTTACTTCCGGAAGCTGAATTGGCTGTAAGATATAAAATTCCCTTCGGATTAGTTACTGTACCACTTACAGCTTTTGTTTTTATAGCCGCTTTATCTTCTATACCATCCAGATATTTCGTATAAGTATCATCAACAAGCTTTTCACCTTCAAAGTAAGCTTCAAATTCATCATCTGTAATCATTGTGTCTTCATATAACTTAGCTCCCTCTAAGAAGAAACTTCTTGAATAAGTGTGGTCATGGCCTGATAAAACTATATCCACATCATTTTCTTCAAAAATTGGCACTAAGTTATATCTAAGATTAGCAATCTCAGGTTCATTAGAATGTTCTCCTGAACCATAAATGTCTTGATGTAATGTGACAATACGCCATTTAGCATCTGAATCTGATGCAATAGCCTTTTTCATTAACTGCTCATGTTCCTTAATATTATCACTATTGGTATTAAGTACAATAAATAAAGCATCCCCATAACTATAGTAATAATCACCACCTGCATTCGTTGTACCTAGCTCTGTGATATTTGGATTGTTAAAATGGAATGTATAATTTTTACTAAGTGCATCATGATTACCAATAGTCGTAGCTACTGGTAATCCTTTTAATGCCTCTGGACTTAAATAACCTGCATATTCAATTTCATTACCAGTAAACATTGGATCTTTATTTGTTTTATCTATTGTTTGAATTTGGTCTCCTGCTGATACAATAAAACTAGCATTAGGTCTTAAACTTAAAGCAGTATTAATCGTATTTGCCCAGTTAAAACTATCATTCCTTGCGGCTACATCTTGTCCTTGCTTCTTGGTTGCATCTATTGCTATATTATCACTAGAAGAGCCAATTTGTGGATCCCCAACAAAGCAAAAACTATAACTGTATGGATTACGTGTTTGATACTTATTAGCTTCTTGCCATTTACCATCTTTTGTATAACTATAGTAATAAGTTGTATTGGCTTTTAAACCTTTTGCTACAGCTTTATTACTTTCATAACCTGGCACAGCTTCTTCTGTTGTCACTGTTAATAACTTGGCATCACTTAAATCAGCTTTTTGGCCAATTTTAATTTGAGCTGGCACCTCGCCTTTTTTGCTATACCAGCCAAAGTTAAGTTCTGATTCAGTTCTTCCTGGTGTTAATGACATTTGTGTCCAGTCATCCTTAATTATTTTCCACTTCTCACACCATTTTTCCCAAGCACCATTTTTAGCTGCCTCTGTTTGAATAGCTTCTGTCCAGCCATCATCACTTGCAGCAAAACTGGTTGTACTTATAGATGCTAAAATCATAGTTCCTATTAAAAAAGAAATCATTTTTTTACGTGTATTCTTCATTATATATCCCCTATTCAT
>USPX01000181.1 GCA_900556665.1 uncultured Eubacteriales bacterium | reverse complement strand
GCCTTAAGCTTTTCACCTTCACAAATACCTAAAAGCTTTTGGTACATTTGTATACTTTCATAAAATGGATGGCTACTTCTCACCTTCTCAGTCATGCCATAAACACGGTCCATTGGCAAAGTAATGCTTACCTTTTGAGCTTTTTTCATTAACTCTCTAATAATCATTAGCTGTGTCATTGTAAAACCATAGAAACCATCAATCCAAATTTGAGCTTCTCCTAGTACTTTACTTTTATGAATAGATTGGGCTAATAAACTCATATTTTTTTCAATGGTTAAGAATTGGCTACTAATATATTCTTCAAAGTAACTATAGATTTTTTGTAAATCTTCTAATTTACTTTTAAATAAGGTAGTAATTGTTTCACTACCCACCATTTCTTCTAATTCCCCTTGACTTAAACCGGCTTGTTCAAACATGGTAATTAAACGGTTTACAGATTCGATAAATCCTGTATTATTCACATTCTTTCTATAGAAAACTAATTCCTTTTTATGTTCTTCGATGACCTTCTTTAAAATAATCATACGCTCTAAATCTTCAATAACAGGTAAGTCAATCTTTCCAACTTCCTGAAATACACTACGGGCTAATGTATTAAAACTTAGTACTTCCGCACGTAATAATCCTGGATATAACTTCTTAGCTAACTCCTTTTGAGTTTGTAAGTTAAACTGCTCTGGTACAAGTACAATTAAATTGCCATAGCCTTCTTCACCTAGTGCTTTCGCTACTGCATCATAACAATAACTTGTTTTCCCAGACCCAGATCTTCCTAAAATAAATTCAACGTGTTGCATATTTCACCGTCCTCTCTATATGATTCCTTTTATTTTAACATATTTTTGCTAAAGACACATAGTGAATAGCCCTTTACCTAACATAATGATTATATATAAACTACATCTTATTCTATATTTTGGGACTTTAGAAGTATTTTTATTCCATTATATTGAATTTTTAGAATATTATTTTATAATTATACTAGAAATAAATTTAATATGAAATGAGGGATTACATGCTTTCCTATGATTGTTTCTTAGATCTTGCCATCATTCTGATTGCCTCAAAATTATTTGGCATCTTGTTTAGAAAGCTTCATTTACCTCAAGTTGTAGGGGTACTTGTGGCCGGTCTCGTCATTGGACCTAACATTTTAGGACTTGTAAATGAAAGTGATTTCTTAGTTACCATGGCAGAATTAGGTGTCATTATGCTCATGTTTACAGCTGGACTTGAAACAGATTTAAAAGAGCTTATGCATACTGGACCTGCTGCATTATGTATTGCTAGTTTCGGTGTACTTGTCCCTTTAGTAGGCGGTTATTTGTTACATGCCTTACTTTACGGTTTTGCACCTATTGGTTCAGAAAACTTTTTCCGCTCTCTTTTTATAGGCGTTATTATTACAGCCACCTCAGTAAGTATTACCGTAGAAACGCTGCGTGAAATGGGCAAACTTAAAGGCACAGTTGGGACAACTATTTTAAGTGCTGCGATTATTGATGATGTCATAGGAATTATTGTACTCACCCTTGTAATCGGCTTTAAAAATCCTAATAGTTCTCCTTTTACCATCATCTTTAATACCATTACCTTCTTTGCCATTGCCCTTCTTGCTGGTTTTATCATTAATGCACTCTTTAAAAAATTTGATGCTAAATATGGTAAGAAACACCGTATTCCTATTTACGGTTTTGTACTTTGCTTGCTCTTTGCATATATGGCTGAAAAATTCTTCGGCATTGCAGATATTACAGGGGCTTATGTAGCTGGTATCATACTTTGCAACATACGTTCTTCTGAATATATTGTACAAAAAATTGATATTAACTCTTATATGCTCTTTAGTCCAATTTTCTTCACAAGTATTGGGATTAAAACTAAAATCACAGGTGTCACTTCTACAGTGCTTATCTTTGTATTTGGCTTCATCCTTGTTGCATTGCTTTCAAAAGCAGTAGGTTGCTTCTTTGGCGCTAAGCTTTTCAAATTCAATAACAAGGATGCGATGCGTATCGGTACAGGTATGATGGCCCGTGGTGAAGTAGCGCTTATTATTGCGCAAAAGGGACTTGCAGCCAATCTCCTAGATCCTATTCTCTTTACAGCTGTTATCTTCCTTGTCCTTATTTCTTCTATTGCCACACCTATTGTGTTAAAACTTCTTTATAAGGGTGACACTGTAGAAACTCCAAAAAAGGCCAAACTGGCCCATGCTTAAGTTGCTGCATTTATCCTTTAAATATAACAATTAAGCACACACTTAATTGTTTATATATACATAACAACATAAAAAGGCTGTGAAATCATCTTGTTATTTCACAGCCTTTTTGCCTTTTTAAAACCTTACTTTCAAAATAGTAAGCCCACATACTGTTTCTTAAGATTCTTAACTTCTTTAATATCAATATAAGGTGCTACGCTTTCTATGCCATCTAATAAAATAAGCGCCTCATCTATATAACGAATGCTACTTCTCACATCACCTGTTACATGTAAATTCAAGATAGCTAGATGCTCTAAAAATTTCACTTTCTCTACCACGTAGTCTTCATATAAGCCATAAGCTTCTTTATTATATTCAAATAATCTACATTCATTAATATATTTTAATATTTTATAGGCCTCTTCCCACTTTGCCTCTGCTTCTAATTGCTTGCCCATATATAAGTAGCCATACACATCCTCAATTGACTGTATCAATATATTCTGAGTCAACATATAAGGTCCTCTCCTTATAATATAATTACTAACATCCTATGTCAGCAGCCTTCAAACTGTGACTATTTTCTTTTATAAAAACAGCCAAAAAGGTTAAACTATGCTTAAATACTTTAATTATCAAAATTAATATTGACTTTTTCCCTTCTAAAGGGTATATTTTATAATATATATAACGTGTTATCTAGTTTTAAAAACTACTTACTGAAATAAATATAAAACATAATGGAGGTTCTTATGACTTGGAGAATCGTTGCGGATAGTTCCTGTGATTTACCTGAATCACTTTTTAAATCAGATATGGCTAAGTTTTCAAATATTCCTTTAACATTTATGATCGATGGTAAGGAATATGTGGATAATGAAGCATTAGATGTAGATGGTATGTTAGATGCCATGCATAGTTGTAAGGAATCATCTTCTAGTGCCTGTCCTTCTCCTGAAGCTTTTGCCTCAGCTTATATGGAAGCAGATAATGTAATTGTTTTTACAATCTCACATAACTTAAGTGGTTGTTACAATAGTGCCTTAATCGCTAAAGATATGGTACAAGAACAACATCCAGAAAAAAACATTCATGTTATTGATACATTATCTACAGCAGGTTCTATGGTGCTTTGTATTGAGAAAGCTAAAGAACTTATTGAAAGTGGTAAAGACTTCGCTGAAGTAACTGCACTTATGGACGAATACGTTAAAAATATCTACTTATTATTTACTTTAAGCACATATGAAAATCTTGTTAAAGCAGGTCGCCTTTCTAAATTCTCAGGCTACATTGCAACACATTTAGGTATTCGTACACTTGCAGCAGCTAGTCCAGAAGGTACAATCGACATTTTACAAAAAATTCGTGGTGAAAAAAAGGTTTACAAAGCTATCGTTACAAAAATGCAAGAACAAGTAAATTTAGACGAACGCCGTGTTTATATTCACCACTGTCACAATTTAGATGGTGCAACAAAAATTAAAGAGCTTCTATTAGAAGCCTCACCTGCTTGTGAAGTAAACATTTTACCAACAAGAGGTTTAACTTCTTATTATGCTGAAGAAGGTGGCTTAATCATTTCTTATTAAGCGCTTAGCTTCTTTCATATAAAAAAGTCTAGGTTTAAATTTTTAACCTAGACTTTTTCATATGCTATACTTTTCTTGATACACTCTAATATATTTTTCTTTTCTCATATTTTTAACCATAAATATAATGGGCTACAACTCGGGCTTCATAGGAGTCACCTTCACTACCGATGATGACAAATTCAAATTCACGACTTACATTAGTAAGCCCCCCATTACACCCTCTTCCTGACATAACAGATTCTGTACTTGTAGCATAAGTCCTACCATTTTGCAAAAGAATCACTGCAATGGCAATATTTCGATTGGGTTCTACCCCACGTATTGTCACCCGTATACGTAAAAGTCCATCCTCATTACTTAAACTGGTTTCTATACTATCATTACGTATTGTATTACTGGAACGTACGACCATACGATTTACTTCACTCATCTTCCGCGTCTCCATTTATCCCTCTATATACAATATATGATGCACCTGTTTGATATTCTACTATTTAAAATCTTTGTTTTTGAAAATCCATAAACTTATTTCATAAGAAAATAACCACATTAGAGAGGCAATGCCTATGAAACAAATGATATTAAAGTATCTACCATTTTGTCCAAAACGCATCAGTAAATTTTGCACAGCAGGCATTGTAGCAAAACCTACTACACAGCCATACAATATGATCACTGCATATCTTGACTTTGTCGTCCCAAAATAAGTGACACAAGGTATAATCACACTCATATACATTAAACCAATCCCAAACATAGCTACAAAAATCATTGGCGTTAGTAAAATCTCTCCCCCCTTCATCACACTTTGCACAATTAATCCTATAATACTAAAAGGCATACTCATCACTAAAAAAATAAATGCTTCTAAATATTGAGCCTTACATATCTCTTCACGCTTTACTGGTAAAGCCGCTGTTAAAAGGTGCCCTTTACTTCTCTCTTCATAACCTTTCATACTA
>USPX01000180.1 GCA_900556665.1 uncultured Eubacteriales bacterium | reverse complement strand
AAACTTCCTTGGCTATTAACTCACTATAAATAACTAGAGGCTTATGGGCTGCTTTAGCCCAATTCGTAAGTTTTTCTATAGCCAGAATATAATCAGTGGCCTTTAAAACATCACTCCCATAGACACTCACCCAATAGGTTTCTTTTAAACTACGTTTCTTATTAATAACTTCTATCTTTTTAGTAGCCATATTATAAAAGGCATCTACACGTTTACTTTGTTGTTTAGTCCCGAGCGTAGCAAATAACATACTTTGATTTTGAAATATTTCAAGTGCTGGCAGTTGTTTTTGGGAGGCTATATCCATTTCAAAATCCATCTCCACATATCTTTCCTTATTTTGCACCAAAGGTAATCTAGCTGCTTCTATTTCTTGTATACTAAAAGTTTTTTCCTTATCATAATACGCAATAATAACTTTCATGCGCCGCCCCCTATATGTTCGCTATACTTGTTCTTAAATCTAACCTTCCAAATCCTTCTATACTATTAGGGTAAACAACACCTTGCTGCCTTGTGGCACCTCTTATTAAAATACCTCTTGCAATACGCGTATTCATTTGTTCTAAATTGCCTCTTAAAACAGCCCATTGCATCAAAATAGCTGCTGCTGAGGCGGTCACTGCTGCTGCTGTGCTGGTTCCTACATATGTTGTTGTTCCTCCGGTTAAATTAGGACCTGTAACATTTACACCTGGTGCCAAAATATCTGGACATATAATCCCTGCCGTTGTAGGCCCTCTACCTGAACCAATATATACACTACCATCTACGTAATCATAGGCTCCTACAGTCAATGTTGTTTGAGACGTTGCTGGAATTTGAACGGTTGTATTAGGTGCTGCTCTTAAAAAACGTGTATTTTCTTTAACAAATCCTCTTTGTGGCAGCCATATATGAAAATTTCCATTTACAACATCTTCCCCATATACACTAATGGTCCATAAGCCTGGTGTAGGCGTTTTTAACCTAATTTCTATTCTTTCGCCACCTGTTTCTGGGTCTGGGTAGAAATACGTGACTGTTAAAATAGTTTGCTCCAAATTAAAGCGATAAGTTTGAGGCTGGTCTGGTAAAATAGGTATCCTTGGAATCACCTGACCTAGTGGGCTTCTTAAAGAAACTGTCAATTTATCTGGTACTGTTGCCCATAAAAAAGCTGAAAGCCCCGTACTATCATCTGCAACATTTATTTCTAATTCATTAGTTTGCCCTTCTATTACAGTGCCTTCATAGTGATGTCCTAAATTACTTTCATTACCTACCCCAATTGAAAGAATGATATTTTGTACAAAGCTTAAAAGTTCTAAGTAACGTTCTAAAATAACAGTCCCATTATGTGCCCCATTATTACTGCCTATCCCAACACATATCACTAATGGTTTTCCTCTTCGCACAGATTCTTCAATCAAAAAACCTATGCCAGCAATAATATCATTTTCTGCAAAAGCTACTACACCTGGTTCTGCCAAATAATATTCCCGCAAATACTCTGGTGCTGATCTTAACTTCACCATAATAATATCTGCATCAGGCGCTCCCCCTACATATCCCCCTACAGTGGTCTGGTCATTTCCTGCTGCCACCCCTGCTATATACGTGCCATGACCATCTTCATCTCTTGAAGGTACTACCGTATAAGGATTTGCTGCTTGTAATGCATTATTAATATTCTCTTGCGTATAGTAAGTCCCATAATCATAATTAGGTGGTGGTGTATCTCCTTGTATAGATTGATCCCAAATGGCTAAAATACGCGTTGTATTATCTGCATTTTTAAACACATTATTGGTGTACTGAATACCTGTATCTACAAATCCAATAATCACACCCTGCCCTCTAATTTCCCCTAAAGCAGCCGTATGAAATACAGAAATATTAGAAGCCTCTAAAGCCTGTGTTGCATTTAAGCCATATAACCTTGGACGGCTTATAAATTTAATACGTCTTTGAAACGTTTCAAATTCACTTTCAGCACCCACTGGTACAGTAACTGTATACACATCGCCACTAATCTCATTAATAGTTAAATTCGGAAATTGATTTCTAATTTCTTCTAGAGAAATTCCTCGTCCAATTTGATAATTACTCAGCAAATAGATTTGTGCCTCATTTTGCCTCATTTGGTTTGCTCCTTTACAAAATAAAATGCTCAAAATCTTCATTTTAGACTTTGAGCATTTGTAAGCTATTATTATGTTTATGCAAACTTTTTTAAAATATTATTGTTTATGCTTTCCCATATTTGGCAATGATACCATCAATTAAGCGACTAGCTTCTGACTTACTTAACTGATTAATGTCTTTTTCTAAAGTCACTTGATGACGCTGGCATAAACTTCCTAAATATGATTTTTGTCTCTTTGTAAGTGGTACATGTTTTGGAATTTCCCACTTTAAAGCCTCTGGCTTAAATAATCTTGGTTCTTTATCTTTAAAATCTTTTTCTAAATGTTTGTAAAGTTCATAGGTTGCATACGCATCATCATATGCACGATGGGCATTTTCTAATGAAATGCCATAGTATACACATAAATCACCAAGCTTACGACTTGGCAGCTCTTGTAACATTTTTCTTGAGATAATTAAAGTATCTACACATTTTTTGTTAAATGGTAAATTAAGTAAAGTTGCCTTAGCCTTCAGCATACGATAATCAAATAGGTTAATATTGTGCCCAATTAAAGGGACATCTTTACAAAAATTAATAAACTGTGGCATTACAATTTCGATTGGTGGTGCATCTGCCACCATTTCATTTGTAATACCTGTAATGCCAATAATATATTCTGAAATTTCTTCATTTGGACGTACAAGCTGATTAAAACTATCTTTTACTTTACCATTTTCCACATAAACAGCACCTATTTCTATAATTTCATTATTTACAGGGTGTCCACCTGTGGTTTCAATATCCACTACAACATAAGCTTCCATTATTCTTCTCCTGCATCATTTATTTCTATTTTACAACACCTTCTCCATATTGCAAACTTATTATTTATATTTTTTGCAATTTAGTATTGACAAAATACTCTTAAAATACTTGCTTGCAAATAAAGCTTGTACCATTTAGTATATATTTGTTGCACCTTATCAGCATACAATATCTGTGCAATATTTTTTATTTATGCGCATATATTGTATAGTATATACTAGGCGACGCATATAAAGGGGGATGTATCATGAATTATTCTGTGATTAAACGTGATGGGCGTAAAGTACCTTTTGACTTAACCAAAATCATCAATGCCATTACACGTTCTGCTAAAAATCTTAACTTATCCATTAATCCAGTCATTATAGCAGAAGAAGTCAACTCACGTCTACATGATCACTACAGCTGTGAAATGACAGTTGAACAAATTCAAGACACCATTGAAGAAACGCTCGTGCGTCTTGATCTTATAGCACTTAAAAATTCCTATTCAAATTATCGTAAAGAGCGTACACGCATTCGTGATTTAAAATCTGAACTCATGGATACTGTACACAATATCGGCATTGAAACAGACCGTGATAATGCCAATGTGGGTAATAACTTTTCTTCTAAATTATTACGTATTGCCAGTGAAACGAATAAATGGCACAATCTTTCAAAAATGCCTAAAGCCCTTGCAAAACTTCATGAACAAGGTGACTTATATTACCATGATTTGGATAGTTACAATCTTACGATAAACTGTTTACATATAGATACTGGTAAAATGTTTGAAAAAGGTTTTAATACAGGTTATGGTACAATTCGCAAGCCAAAACGTATTGAATCTGCGGCAGAGCTTAGTTGCATTTTGCTTCAATCTTCACAAAATGATATGTTTGGCGGTCAATCACATGTTAACTTCGATAACGATATGGCTCCTTATGTAGAAGCAACTCGTCAAGAAATCATTAAAGATTATCATGATTTAAAAGCCATTAAGGGAGAGGACGAATTTAAGGACTTTATAGAAGCTAAATTGCTTTTACGTGTCCATCAAGCAATGCAAGGAATTGTTTATAATCTTAACACCATGCATTCAAGAGCCGGATCTCAAGTGCCTTTTAGTAGTTTAAATATTGGTTTACCAGATTCAAAAGATGCAGCCCTTGTCTGTCAAGTATTCTTAGAAGAATATGAAAAAGGATTAGGTAAACATGAACAACCTATTTTCCCAAATATTATTTTTAGATTAAAAAAAGGTGTCAACCGAAAACCAGAAGACCCTTATTATTATTTATATCAAATTGCATGCCGCGTCGCAGCTTCTCGTATGAATCCTACATTTATGAATATCGATGCAGACTTTAATTTAAGTTATTATAAACGTGGCATTTTACCTGCTACAATGGGATGCCGTACCTATATTTGTTCCAATATCAATGGTCCTGAAGGACCTGCCAGACGCGGGAACAATGCACCTACTACGATTAACTTACCACGTCTTGGCATTGAAGCACACGGTGATTTAGATACATTTTGGAGTTTATTAGATGAACGCTTAAATGATGCAAAAACTTCTCTTTTACATCGTTATTCTATTTTACAACATCTTAAACTTAAAGATTTACCTTTTGTAGCTGGCGAAGGGCTTATGCTTGGCTCTGAAGGATTAGGACCTAATGATAGTATTGATCCAATTCTTAAAAATGGCTCTTGGGCAATTGGCTTTATTGGCCTAGCTGAAACACTTGTTGCCCTTACAGGTAAACATCATGGTGAATCTGAAGCTTCTCGTCATTTAGGTTATGATATTATTCAGCACATTCGTGATTTTACAGATAAAGTCACAGAAGAAAC
>USPX01000179.1 GCA_900556665.1 uncultured Eubacteriales bacterium | reverse complement strand
TCGGAGACCTTGAGTTTGACCACGTCACCTTTACCTATCCAACAGATGATGAACCAACCTTAGAAGATGGCAGTGTATTCTTTGGAAGTGAAGTGATTAACAACCTATCAGTGTTTAAAGAAAAATGTGATTGTATTATAGCCAATCGTTATAATCCAGAACTTGAAGATTGTGAAGAAAAAGTTTATACACGTGATTTATATAGAAGAGATTAAAGAATTAATTAAGACACCGGTGTAATTATACACTGTTGTCTTAATATTTTGTTGATTTTTGCAAATTAGTCTTTTTGGTAAAATATTCCTAAATGTTGCGAAATATATTATACTTTTATGAGCTTAATATAAAGCAAATGGTTGGTTTAAGGAGAAAATAAATGAACAAAAACGTTTTTAAGAAAAGATTAGCATATTGCTTAGCAACAGGTCTTATGGTGGGGTCAGTTGCAGGTGTAAATCTAAGTGAGGTATATGCAAGTGAAAGCATGGTGGCTTCGCAAGTACTTACTGTATCAGAAGCTATTACAAAAGCAGCAGGAACAGACTATATTACAGGATATATCGTTGGTTGGGGCAATGATGGCAAATATGCTTTAGGTACTGATGAAAAAACAACAGATAGTGTAATTTTAATTGCAGATGCTATGGTAAGTGAAGCAAACAAAACAAATGTGATGGCAATTAAATTAACAGGTGATTATCAATCAAAATGGGGACTTAGCAGTAATAAAGAGTTACTTGGCAAAAAAATTACAGTATATGGATTAAATGAATCGTATTATGGTGGACGAGGCATTAAATCAGTAAAATCAATTGCATTAGCAGAAGGTGAAGAAAGTGTAGCTGCACATAAAATTACAGCAAATCCTGGTCCAGGAAGTATTGCACTTAATGAGCGCGTGAAATTAACGTCTACAACACCTGGTGCAATTATTACATATAAAACGAGTGTAGATGAAGCAGAGAGAGTCTATAATGAGCATGAAGGCATTGTCATTGATCAAGATATGACAATTACAGCTAGATTCCAAGATACAGAGATTTCAGATGCAGAATTTACATTCGAATATAAAGCAGTAGATTTAAATAACATTACAATTGCTGATGTGAGAGCTAGCAATTTAACAAATGTTACTTTCAAAGGAAAAGTGACAAGAGTGGTAGAAGGCAGCAGTTATAATAGCTTCTATGTACAAGATCATACAGCTGGTATGTATGTTTACGAAGTCAAAGGTGGAGACAAAGTAGCAGAAGGCGATGAAGTTATCGTACAAGGAACACTTGTAACTTATAATGGGTTATTAGAAGTTAAAGGGGCTACAGTCACAAAAGTAGCATCAGGTGAAAAAGTAGTACCAAAAACACTTACAATTGGTGAATATCTTGCAAACCCAAATGCGTATGAGTCACAACTTATTTGCCTCAAAAATGTAAGCTTAGGTGATGTGAACTATAACGGTAATACAACAATCAAAGATGCAACAGGTGAAGTGAGTATTCATAAAATTGCACAAGGTGTACAAGAAGGCTATGATTTATACGATATCATTGCACTTGGCGCAAGATATAATGATACTTATCAATTAACAGTAGTAGATGCAAGAGATGTAATCCCTACTGAAGGTGTGGAAAAGTTAAGTGAACTTATTATTAAACAAGGTGAAGCATTAAATCTGCCTCAAACACTTAAAGTAATTACAAATGGTGTAGAAACTGATGAAACAATCATTTGGAATGAAGCGGATGTAGCGAAAGTAGATATAAATACTTTAGGCAGCTATAAAATTGGTTATAGCGTAGCTGGTAAAAACTTCGAATTTGGTGTAATAGTTGTTTCGGCTGATGGGGTTCGCATTTCAGATATTCAAGGGAAATCACATGTTTCACCACTTAAAGGTACACAAGTTGCTGGCGTTCAAGGGGTGGTAACAGCTATTGATAAAACTTATGGTTTCTATATGCAAGACGTGAACCCAGATAATGATGATGCCACATCTGATGCCATTTATGTAGAATCTAAAAATCATAATTTATCAGTAGGGACACTTGTAGAAGTAAGTGGAACAGTAGAAGAAAAAATTGGTTATACAACTAATACAAATTCAGATAACAAAGTGCAGCTTACAAATACACAAATCACAGCGACGAATTTAAAAACACTTATGACAGGGGTAGCATTACCAGAGGCTGTAATCATCGGTAAAAACGGTAGAATGCCAAAAGTAAAAGATATTATCGACAATGATAACTTCGCAGTATATGACCCAGAAGAAGATTTCATCGATTTCTATGAAAGCTTAGAAGGGATGCTTGTGACAATTGAAGATGCACAAGTAGCAGGTCCAAATAAATATAATGAAATTTTCGTTGTGCCAGATAGAGGGGCTCATTCAAGTAATGGCGTTTCAAAAACAGGTGGTGTAGTTGTTTCAGAAAACACAATGCACCCAGAAATCATTTCTTTAGCAAAAGGGATGAATACAAAACAACCTACAGTAATGGTAGGGGATGTATTTGCAGGTAAAACAACAGGGGTTTTAACATATAACGATGGGAATTATAAAATTGCTGTATCAGAAGCATTACCAGAGATTGAAGCCCATACATATGATCCAGACCGTGCGACAACATTAAAAGAAACAAAAGAAGGACTTCGTATTGCTTCATTTAATGTTGAAAACCTTGGTGGGAATGAAAAACAAAGTAAATTTGATAACATTGCTAAAGTATTTGTAGAAAAGTTAGACTGTCCAGATATTATCGGACTTCAAGAAGTACAAGATAATGATGGGGCTACAAATAGCGGTGAAGTTTCAGCATCAGATGTTTATAAAAGGCTGATTGAAGCTGTAGCAAAATTAAAGCCAGAGGTGCAATATGACTATGTAGAAATTGCACCAGAAAATAATGCAGATGGTGGGGCACCAGGCGGAAATATCCGTGTAGGGATGCTTTATCGTAAAGATCGCGTGCAATTAGCAGACAAAAAAGCTGGAACAACTTATGAATCCGTAGAAGTGGTTAAAAATGCAGATGGCAGTGCTGGACTTTCAGTAAATCCAGGTAGAATCGACCCACAAAATAGTGTATTTAGTTCAACAAGAAGATCACTTGCAACAGAGTTTATTTTTAATGGAGAACGTGTCATTGTGATTAATAATCACTTAAGTTCAAAAGGTGGCGATACACCACTCTTTGGGAATGTGCAACCAGCTGATTTAAAAAGCGAAGTCAAACGTACCGAGCAAGCAGAAGTCGTAAATAACTTTGTAAAACAAATTTTAGCAGTAGACAAAAATGCTAAAGTTGTACTCTTAGGTGATATGAATGATTACTACTTCTCAAACCCATTAAAAACTTTAGCAGGTAATGAGTTATATAATATGCACTATGCATTAGAAGAATCAGAACGTTATACATATAGTTTCCAAGGGAAATTACAAGTACTAGATAATGTCCTTGTAACAAAAGGTTTAGAAAAATATACTGAGATTGATATTCTACATATGAACTCAACTCGTGCAAAAGGGGTTCAATTAGTGATTATTCGTATGAATATGGATGAAATCAAAAAGGCGCAGTCAGGCAGCAGTTCAAGACCAAGTAGCAAAAAAGATGTAGTAGCAGTAACAGAAAAAGTAGAAGCCAATATTAAAGAGAGCTTACTAAATTCAGGTATTAAATTTGACCTAAAAGATAAAGTTGTTAAAGAAGTTACATTTACAGATGTTAAAAAACACTGGGCACAAAAAGATGTAGAATACCTTGCAGCTAGAAATATCATCCTTGGTGTAGGTGGCGGAAAATTTGCACCAAATGCAGGTATTAAAGCAGGAGACTTTAAAACACTTCTTTCTAGAATTTATGAAGGTGAAGTTGTATTAGGAGAACTTAAAGAAGATAAAATTTTATCAAGAGTAGAATTTGCAATAATCCTTAAAAATACTATTGGAAAAGATGTAAAAGTAGACACTACAAAACTTGAAGCACAGTTTAAAGATATCAAAGGCTTATCAAATGAAGAGGTGGAAGCTTTAGCTTATGCTTATGAACTTGGTATTTTACAAGGTGTATCACAAGCTAAATTAGCACCACAAGCAGCTTTAACAAGAGCTCAAGTAGCAACAGTTATGGTACGTTTATTAAATGCAGCATAATAAAGGCATAAAAAAGAAGGTAGCGTAAAGGGCGTTACCTTCTTTTTTTTATATTTAGCAGCCACTACTAACAAGTGACATCATGAAATAGAGTGTATAGTAAGCTGAAATGCTTGAAGTGGGGCGGAATGTAGTGGGAAGCATAGGAGGCGTAGGAAGCTGAGGGATGAAGAAAGGATCTTCATAGGTATAGGTAATAGGCTTAAGTCCCTCTTTACCATCTTCAGCAAGAAGGTAACAGGATGTTTCACCACTAAGAGATTGCCAAGAAAGCTTTTCTTGTGGCATACCACAAGGGAAGTAAGTTGAGATGACTAATGTTTGATTGTGAAGGGTATCAAAACTGCCGAGGCTCTGGAAGTCTGTAAAAGAATCAGTTGTTTCATCATAGATTACAGAAGTAAGTTGTACATTCTTAATCGTCCCTATTACTTTTAGCTCTAAATATTCCCCATAGCCAACCCCTTGAAGGGTGAGTGTATCTCTATATTTTAAGGAAGTTGGCTTTTTATAGGAAGGAGTGATTTTAACAAAGGTTTGGGACATTGTAGTATGTAATGCCTCATTTGAAGAATGAGCCAATATAGGTAGTGGGATGAAGCAGCTTAAAAGTAAAATTAGGCTATATACTAAAAGAAATTTGA
>USPX01000178.1 GCA_900556665.1 uncultured Eubacteriales bacterium | reverse complement strand
GAGAGTTAACAAGAAATGATTTAAAACAATGCGCAGAAATATTTATTAAAGCCTTTTCAGCAGAAGAATGGGGATGTGCTTGGACTCAAGAGCGTGCAGAAGCCTATTTAGGAGATTATATCGAAAATAAAAAATTTGTAGGCTTTGTTTCTGAAGAAGAGGGGGTGATTAATGGTGCCATTTTTGGTTGTGTGAAAGTAAGCTGGAATAACGATGAGATTTACGTAGACGACTTAGTCGTTGCACCAGAAATGCAACGCTGCGGTATAGGACAAAAATTAATAGATGCCATGAAAGACTATAGCAAGGCCAATAATCTAGCAGGAATCGTATTATATACAAATGAACAAGCACCTGCAAAAAAATTCTATGAAAAGAATGGATTTCAGTTATCACAAGGTACAATTTGCATGTATTGGGTCTAAAATTATAAATAAGAGATTGTGTGAGTCAATCCTTTTGATTAAGTAATAAAAAAGGCAGTGCTGTGAAATTGTAACTTATTTCGCGGCACTGCCTTTTTAAGTTAGCTAAATAGAAGTTTATTCTAGTTCCTTATAAATGGCATAGCCAATCATTAATCCGCCATAGCCACCAATTAGAGATAAAACACCACCCATAATCTGAAAGTTAAGTGTTGTAGTGTCTTCAATACGAGAATAATCGATTGAATCATTTACGCCAACATACTTTTGTAGAGCTCTGAATCTAGCGTTTTCACCAGCTTTAGCTGAATTAAATAAACATATTACCCCAATAATAAAAAGACTACTCATCACAATAATCGCTCTTTTAATAAAGATTTTCTTCATAATATAACCTCTTCCTTATAAAATAAAAACTCTATTTAGTTTAACACAATTAAGAATATAAGTTATCTAAATGTGCAAAATGATACATACTAAAAAGAAAAAAAGATAGATTGAATAATAGTACGAGGTGAAAAATGGATTATTTAGAAGTCGTCAAAAACTGGCGCAATAAGCGTATTAAAGATATAACGGATTTGGAAATTGCATTAGAGGTGCCTTCGATAAAACCGAACGCATAGACAGCTTCGTAGAATTCCTAAAAGAACAAAGCATTAAAACTTGGACCAAAAGAAAAAGAACCCGAAAGGCACTAACCCCACCCCCAGACGATAGCTATGATACCTTCTACCACCCACATCATCCAACAACCACACCAAAGGTAGAGGTAGATAAACAGTAAGTTAAACTAGGATAAAATGAAGAACATAGCTACTTAAACCTAGGATATAGTAAGCCTTAAAGAAAAAAATAGATATATTAGGGAGATATAAAACATGAAAAAAGTATACTTCGATGAAACAGAAAATCATAAATGCATAGGAATATTCATAAGAGACACCCAAGTCATTCGTGCTGGAACAACCATTAATGCCATGCCTATAAGCGATAAAAATGAGCAATACAACCAAATAGCAGAAGATTACGATTTACATTTTATCTTCGAAGACCAGATCCCAAACATCAATTTCTACACAATCCCACAAATAGACATCATAGCCACAGACAGTAACGGCGGCTATATAGGCACCATAGGCCAATTCATAGACCTATCCGCACCTAACCCCATTTGCTACATCGATGCCAACCAAAATGCCTACCTCATAGCCCCAAATATGCAAAATCTCCTCCAAAATCTAGCCACTTGGAAAAACAACCTAACACCATACAAAAAAATAACATTCTACAAATCCAAAACCCAAGCCCAACAACAACTAGAATTCATAACAATCCAAGACCTAGAGGTAGAGAAAGAGAATAAACTGTAAACATCCACAAAAAACGTTCCCCCGACCTAACAAATGCGGTGCCACCTGTTTGGGCTGCCTAACAAACGAAAAAGCGGGTGTGGGTAAGGTGGGAGTGTCACATTTTATTAAGCTTCGAGCGAAGCGAGGCTTAAAGAAAATGTGACCTCCCACCTTATCCACACCCAATCTTCTTCTAAAAAGGTAGCAGCCCCAGCACCACAATTATATGGTCATCACTCCATTAAAGCGCGCCAAGTAAGCCTGATGTGCTTCATAGTTAGGGTCAAACGCCCCAACCTTTCTCCAAAATGAGCGGTCATGATTTAAGTGGAGTATATGGCATAACTCATGGATCACTACATAATCAATCACATTTAAAGGTGCCATAGATAATCTATAATTAAATGTTAATTCTTTTAAATTATTGCATGTCCCCCAAGATTTTGGTGAGTCTACAATCATCATACTTTTTGATTTGACACCAATGACTTTTTCAAAGTGTTTGACGCGTTTTTTGATGATTTCTTTGGTTTTAGTAGTATAAAACTTTTTAAGTGCTACTTGCACTTCGTCTTCAGTTTCAGGAATGACTTCTAGAAGCTGGCCTAAAGTACAAGCCTTTCCAAGATATAAGAAGTTTTCATCTTCGTTGTATTTCTTTTGGCTTGAAATAAACTTTCTGTTTTCAAGGCGCTTTTGAAAATCTACTAAGACTTTACTATTGGCTCTCATAAAGGCCATAATGTCTTCTTCTGTAGATTTGGAAGGTGCTTTTACTGTAATATGGCCTTCTGGCGTTGCTTCTAAGGTCATTTTTTTACGTTTGCTATATTGCACATGAAAGAAAATTTCTGTATCCTTAAGTGTTATTTGCATAAGTATTCTCCATAAAATAGTATAAGTAATATAATAAGTCAATTATAACATGAGAAAGAAAATAGGACTATAAGGACTAAGGAGGGAAACTAGATGGCACTACTAAGCAAAAAAAGTAAGCTTAAAGAAGTTTATGCAAATCCAGTGGGGAAAGATATTTGTAATCGTTTACTATGTACCCTGGGGAAAAGTGAAGGCTTAATCAATAATCCTATAGTGGGAAACATACGTTTAAAAACGATTATGTCCTTTACAAAACGTATACTGGATAAAGATTTTTGGGAGACATTTTTGACATTACTTAATGAAGCGGAAATGCCAGTCGCAAAGTGTGAAGAAGAGATTATAGAAACTTGGTGGAAAGAGGCCGTTGTCTATCAGATTTATCCTAGAAGCTTTAAAGATAGTAATGGAGATGGCATAGGGGATTTAAAGGGGATTATAGAAAAGTTAGATTATCTGAAAGATTTAGGGATAGATATCATATGGCTATCGCCTATATATGATTCACCTAATGATGATAATGGGTATGATATTAGAGACTACTATAAGATTATGGAAGAGTTCGGAACCATGGAGGACTTTGATAAGTTACTAGAGGAAGTCCATAAAAGAAAGATGAGGCTGATTATGGATTTGGTAGTCAATCACACCTCTGATGAACATCCTTGGTTTAAAGAAGCCATAAAAGACCCCGCCTCACCTTATAGGGACTATTATTTTTTCAAAGAAGGCAGCAAGGACAAGGTGCCTAATAACTGGACATCTTACTTTAGCGGTTCTACTTGGAATTACTATGAAACCATCAAAAGCTGGGGCCTTCATTTATTCTCTAAGAAACAAATGGACCTGAACTGGGATAATCCTAAAGTGCGATTAGAGATTTATCGCATGATGAACTGGTGGCTCAAAAAGGGCATAGATGGTTTTAGGCTGGATGTTATTAATTATATTTCTAAGCATCAGGACTTACCTAATGGCAATACGAGCATTGGACAAATGATGGGGTATTATGGCGTAGAACACTATTTTTATGGGCCTCGTTTACATGATTACTTAAGAGAAATGCGTGAGCAGACCTTTGGGAATTATGATGTAATGACAGTGGGGGAAACGCCAGGGGTAGGACTTGAGATGAGTAAGCAGCTTACAGCTAGGGAACGGAAAGAATTAGATATGATTTTTTCCTTTGATCAATTAGAATCAGCTGGACATGTACGTTTCGATGTATATGACTATGATTTGAATTATTTAAAACAATATCTCATAAAGTGGATGAAAGAGTATGGGAATAATTGCTGGATGAGTTTGTTTTATGAAAATCATGATAATCCACGGATGATTTCTAAAGTGGATAAAAGGCCAGAGTACCGTGTGGTATTAGGCAAGTTACTCGCAATAATTCAGCTTACCTTAAAGGGGACACCATTTATTTTTCAAGGACAGGAACTTGGGGTGATTAATAAAGCTTTTACGAAAATAGAGGACTTTAAAGATATTGAAAGCCTCAATTTATATGAGGAGCTCATACAAAAAATGCCGGAGGAAATGGCTTTTCAAAAGATTTTAAGTGGTAGTAGAGATCATGGACGTAGTACCATGCCCTGGGATGACACAGCTTCAGGTGGTTTTACGACAGGAATCCCATGGATTAAAGGGGATGAAGACTACAAGACATTTAATGCCATGAGTGAAATGATGCAGGAAAATTCTATTTATCACTTCTATAAACGATTAATAGCACTACGTAAAACACATAAAGCTTTAGTTTATGGCACAGTAGATTTTATTAATGAAAAGCAGAAGAATGTATTTACTTACTATAGAACATTTGAGAGCAAGTGCTTTTATATTGAATGTAATTTAAGTAGTAAATTTATAAAGCGTAAACAAAGTGTGAACGGGTATAAAAAGATCCTTTGTAATTACCGAGAAGAGAGCAAATCATTAAGGCCTTATGAAGCGAGTTTATATGAGGTTTTGTAATAAAAATGCAATACAAGTGTTATAGTATAAAAGAATTTAGATATGTTATAATTGGCTAAACATAAAGTGTATGAGATATTTATATTTATGCACAAGATATTTATAAGGAGGAAAATATGGGATTATATGATAAGTTAACAGGTAAGGCTTCAGTTGGAGCAGATTTAAAATATGTG
>USPX01000177.1 GCA_900556665.1 uncultured Eubacteriales bacterium | reverse complement strand
ATGTCCTTTATGTGTCTCTTCCCAGCTAGAAATACCTGTTACACCTTCAATATCTGCACTGATATAAACTTTCAAGTTTATTCCCCCTAAATTACGTTATTTCTATTTATGAGTATAACAAAATAGGGGAATAATAGCAAAATTTTAATTTGTTATTTTCCAAGAAATTAGAGTATACTATATAATAATATATCAAATTTAAAGGAGTTAAAAATATGGCACATACAATTCCAAAAAGAAAAGATGTCAAATTAGAAGATACTTGGAGACTTGAAGACATCTACGAAACAGATGCTGCTTTTAAAGCTGCTTTCACCCACGCAGAGTCTCAAATAGAAACATTCAAACACTTTGAAGGTCATCTCACAGAAGATGCTAAAACTCTTTATGATTACTTAACTAAGCAAGATGAACTTTGGCTTGAAATTAATAAGCTTTATGTTTATTCACATATGCGTTTACACCAAGATGGTGGCAATGACTTCTATCAAGACCTTTCTAGTCAAGCTGAAATGCTTGCTATTAAAGCTTCTACTGCCCTTTCTTTTGCAAGCAGTGAGCTTGCTGCGCTTTCAGAAGAAAAAATCTCAGACTTTATGAAAACTGTACCTGAACTTAAACTTTATGAACGTTATTTAAGTGAGATTTTGCGTCAAAAATCACATATCTTAGATGCGCAAACAGAGTCACTTTTAGCCCAAGTAGGTGAACTTGCAGGCACACCAAGTAACGCCTTTGCTATGCTTAACAATGTTGATCTTAAGTTCCCAGTTATAAAAAATGAAAAGGGTGAAGATATTCAGCTTACCCATGGCAATTACATTAGTTTATTAGAATGTGCTGATCGAAGTGTTCGTGAAAGTGCTTTTACAGCCCTTTATAACACTTATGATAGTATGAAAAATACTATTGCAGCTTTATTTACAGGTAATGTGAAACAATATGGATTCTTTGCAACAACACGTCATTATGATTCACCACTTCATGCTGCATTATCAGATAATAATATTCCCGTAGCTGTTTATGATAATCTCATTGAAACAGTTAACCAAAACTTAAATATTATGCATGATTATGTAGCGCTTCGTAAAGAAGCTTTAGGCTTAGATACGCTGCACATGTATGACTTATTCGTTCCTATTGTGAAGGACTTCCATAAACCTATTACGTTTGATGAGGCTTGTGATATTGTCCTTAAAGCACTTGAGCCAATGGGTGAAAACTATGTCAAACTTCTTAAAGAAGCTTTTGATAACCGTTGGATTGATAAATATGAAAATGAAGGTAAACGTAGTGGTGCCTATTCTTGGGGTACATATGGTGCACCTCACCCATATGTCCTTATGAATTATACAGATAATGTGCATAACCTCTTTACTCTTGCTCATGAAATGGGGCATGCAATGCATAGTTACTTCTCTTCACACACACAACCACATGTATATGCAGATTATTGTATCTTTGTAGCTGAAGTTGCTTCTACTGTTAATGAAGCCCTTCTTATGCAATATCTCTTAAAAACAACTACAGATCCTGTTTTTAAAAAGTATCTCATTAACTACTTTATGGAACAGTTCCGTAGTACACTTTACCGACAAACAATGTTTGCTGAGTTTGAAAAAGAAATGCATACACTCAATAGTCAAGGGGTTACACTCACAACAAAACTTCTTTGTGATAAGTACTATGCACTCGTTAAAAAATATCACGGTGATGCCATGGAAGTAGACGAAGCTATTGCCTTAGAATGGGCACGTATTCCTCATTTCTATACCCCATTCTATGTATATCAATATGCAACAGGCTATTCAGCTGCTATCACACTTTCTGAACGTATCTTAAAAGAAGGTGAAAGTGCAGTGCAAGACTATATGAAATTCCTCAGTGGTGGTTCATCACAAGATCCTATTGACCTTCTTAAACTAGCTGGCGTAGATATGAGCAAACCACAACCAATCGAAACTGCTCTCAAACAATTTGCTAAACTTATTGAGGAATTTAAACAAATGAACTAAACATTGTCAAAAATTTAGCACTTACTTAATCTATCTCATGAAAAGAAAAATAGCTATATTGAATTGACCATCCATTTCAATATAGCTATTTATTTTACTTAACGTCTTATGAATTACACCCCACTGCCATAACGACATATAATAAATATACTCATACAAAAAATAAGGGCATATATAATCTTTAATGTTATGTTTAACTTCGTTTTTTTCTTATTCCATGTACATACCACCACTGTAACCAGTATAGGTAATAATACATAACTATTCATCCAAAGTCCTACCCTTTCACTACGCCACCAATGATTAATCTCTTTTTGTAAGATATTCATCCCAAAAAGACTGGTTACAAAGCTGGGAATAACTAAGGCTGCCCCAATGATTGTTAAAAGTTCTACTTTCACAGCAGATTGGGCCTGTTCTACTAAATTCGCATATTCTCTTACTTTATCTATCTCAAAATTAAGTTGCTCAAGTTCTTCATTAATTTTAAGTTGATGGGAAAGCTTTTCATAAATATGTGCCCCTTGGGCATCTTCTGTGACTTCTTTGAAATACAACTGATTAATAAATTGAATATAGATTTCATAAATACTCGAAATAGCCGATGAAATTTCTTCTTTACCTAAAGTCGATACTTTAGCAATTTCATTGGATAAACTTAAAAGTGTTGCTCTTTGCATCAAAACCAATGATACAAGCTGATCATATAATCTGTCTTCAGGAATTTCCCTAGTCACACACAATAGGGCAAATCGACTAATCCCATAGATTGAGTCTTGATTTTTCAAATAGTAAGTTGATCCTATATGCTCAGGAATATCATCTGCTTCATGATAAGCTATTTTTTTATTAATTGTCATCATACGTTCTAAATCTTCATAAGAAGCCGTAGCTTCTTGAATATGTTTGAGAACTTCTTGATTTTTATAAACACATAAGCAAAACATTTGATTACCTAAAATAGTATCTATTGTGATTTTACTTGGTTTTTCATTTTGGACCTTAATATCAAAGTCCTCGCCTAATACAGTCATAATGATATTACTAATTTTAAGACCATTTTTCAAATAGTTCTCCTTATAACTTTCAACAATATGGCACGCTTCATTGAGATGTAAAATAATTTCATCTGGAAAAAGTTCCTCTTTTGCTTTAGATAAAGGTAATATAGGTGGATAGACGCCTTTACTAAAACTATTAATGGCTTCTATGGCCTCTATCTCTTTATACGCTGTATTACGCATCGTAAAAGAAAGTAAACCAATCCCTGTTTTATAAATCTTAAGCCCTATTTCTTCAATGTATAGCTTATATGTCATGCCACTTACTGTAATCATAAAGTAATTTACATCCGCCAACTTTTCATAAGTATAATTTCTAACAATAATGGGCCCCTTATGCATAGTATATAAGGCTGTACGAATTGGTTTATAAAAATAAACAAACTCATTATAATCTTTTTCTGTAGCAATTTTTAAATCATGTATTTTCCAACCTGCTAATTTATTAAACAACTTATTTTGAATTTGATTATGTTGCATAAATAAATTTGTTTCCTTTTTGTGATTATAATGCCAGCTAAATGGGAATAAAAAAATATGTTCACTTATAAGTTCCTTTTTCATCGCCTACACCATACTATCAAATAAAAGGATGTTCTTCTTTGAAAAACATCCTTTTATAAATTAACTTATTTAAATTACTATACTTCAAATACTTATTTTGTGTAGTTGTTGTTGTTATTAGCATTGCTATAATTGTTGTTATTGTTAGCGTTGTTATAGTTATTATTGTTGTTAGCATTGTTGTAGTTATTGTTGTTGTTAGCATTATTATAGTTGTTATAATTGCTAGCATTGTTGTAGTTGTTATTGTTGCTTGCATTATTATAGTTGTTATAATTGTTAGCATTGTTGTAGTTATTATTGTTATTAGCATTATTATAGTTGTTATAATTGCTAGTATTACTATAGTTGTGTTCATTTAATGAATTACTATAATTATTTTTATTACCGCAGTTATTATAATTGTTGTTATTGTTATTTTGAGCCATTTTAGAGCCCTCCTTAATAATAATGATTTTGTTTAAATGAATCTTCATTTAACACAATACTTATTATCTACGTTACGGCTTATTTTATTCTTAAATTTAAGTTCTAGAAAAATTTTTTAGTGTTTTTAACGCCTAGTTAAAAACCATAAACTTCTGAAACTTCATCACGTTTTGCAACTGTTACAACAATGTCACGGCCAATTTGAATATTATTCTCTTCTAAGGCTGTTTTAGCTGTTAAATAGGCTAAATCAGGTATATTATTGTCTTTACTTAAATGGCCAAGTACAGCCCATTCTAAGCCTTCATGATAAATTTGTACAAGTGTTTTAGCTGCATCCTCATTATTTAAGTGTCCCTTGCTCCCTAAAATACGCTTTTTAAGTGGAAATGGATAACTTCCTGCTTCTAACATACGAATATCATGATTAAATTCTAATAAAATCCCATTAGACCCTTTTAAATGATTGGCAATTTCTTCATCCACCATACCGATATCTGTGGCTAATGTAATTTTTTTATCCTTATATTCAAAAATGTAGCCCACAGGATCTACTGAGTCATGATGAATACTATAAGGTAAAATACGCAGCTTTCCGTGCTGCATATATACATTTTTCTCTAATATACGTCTATTCTCTTCTTTTACAGCACCTAACATATTCTCAGCAAGCATTTTGTCCCAAGCTTTTTGTGTGGCATAAATAGGTGTATTATATTTTCTACTAAAGATTCCAACACCTTTGATGTGATCTGAATGTTCATGGGTGA
>USPX01000176.1 GCA_900556665.1 uncultured Eubacteriales bacterium | reverse complement strand
TCAGCTTATTAAACGTTTTTGGCACAATGGCTATGGTAAGGAAGCTGCTAAAGCCATACTGATCTATGCTATAAAAGATGTAAAGGCGAAAATGTTACTTGCAGATGCAGTACCAGCTAATGAAGCAAGTGTAAGTATTTTAAGAGGGTTAGGATTTAAACAAATAGGCATTACACGAGATGGCTTTACTGAGAATGGCAATGTACATCATGTTATGCATTTTCAGTATTTGTAATGAGTAAGAAGCACATAAAAGCTTTAAGTTAGAAGGAGAGCTTATGAAAAAAGAAGAGTATCAGGCTAAAATAAAAGTGGTAGATGAGCAAATACAAGTTTTAAGTAAGAAGCTCAGGAGTCTAGAATCACTACGAGTGATTAGTTTTATAGCAGCATTAGGCAGTTTAATCGCAGGTGCTGCTTGGCGAGAAAAGGTCTATTTTATAGGAACTTTGGTATGTTTAATAAGTTTTATTGTTTTAGTGAAAGCCCATCATAAGGTCATGGAAAAGAAAAAATATGAGCTTGCCCAAAAAGCTGTGATAGAGGATAATATCAAACGTTTCAATAAAGAATGGCTAAACTTTGAGACAAATGGAAGTGAGTTTATAAATGAGCAGATTCCTAGAATTAAAGATTTAGATTTATTAGGAAAGGGTTCATTATTTCAGTATTTATGTACTGCACACACCCCTTATGGCAAGAAGAATCTAGCAGAGTCCTTAGTAAAAGGGATAAGAACTAAGGATATTAAAAGAAGACAAGAAGCTATCAAGGAACTAAGTCAAAAGGATGCGTTTGCATTACACCTTAAAACTTTAAGTCAGCTGATTGGACTGGAGAAAAATAAGATTGATATAGAGGGGATTGAGGCTTTTGTAAAAATAATAAATGCAGAAGCTAAGCCATCTAGCCAGCTTTTAAAAGGTTTAAGCTTGATACTACCTTTTTTAACTTTCTTTTCAATTGCAGTTATTTTATTAGGTGGACAAAGCTCATTATTTGCCATAATAGGTAGTGTATCAATGGTGACACAATTAGGATTGGCCTTTGGGTTTTATGGTAAACATAATGAACTTTTTAGTACAGTGCTAAATTTTAGTAGAAATATAAAAGTTTATAAAGATTTCTTAGTAGCAGTAGAGAATGAACAATTTGAGGGAACATATCTCAAAGAACTAAAAGCAATACTTAGCCAAGATGAGGGACTTAAAAAGGGATTAGAAACATTATATAAGCTTTCTGAAGCCTTGCATGTAAGATTAAATGGTGTGGCTTATTTGGCAGTAAGTAGCTTATTCATGTGGGATTTTCACTGTAAGGATTTATTGGATATTTGGCAAAAACAATATGGTAAGTCTGTAGAGAAGTGGCTCAGTGTAATGGGTGAAATGGAAGCGTTATTAAGTCTTGAGACCCTATGTGAGATTAAAGAAACGTATAGTTATCCTGAGATTGAGGAAGTGGCAAAACCTATGTTTAGCTTTAAAGCGCTAGCTCATCCACTTATTCTGGCAGCAGTTACAAATGATTTAAGTTTAAAGGATGAAACTTGTATTATTACAGGTTCAAATATGTCAGGTAAAACTACGTTTTTACGTACCATAGGCATTAACTTAGCCTTAGCTTATGCAGGGGCACCTGTTTTAGCCAAGGAGTTTTATGCTTCTAGAATGAATATATGTACTTCTATGCGTATACAAGATGATGTGAATGAAGGGATTTCTAGTTTTTATGCAGAACTGTTACGCATTAAGGATATGATTGATGAAGCACCTAAGAAAGCGCCAATGCTTGTTTTAATTGATGAAATCTTTAAAGGGACTAACTCAGCTGACCGTATATTAGGGGCTAAGGAGACTATTAAAGCATTAGAAAAACCTTGGATTACAATTATGGTAAGTACCCATGACTTTGAGCTTTGTGAAATAGAAGGTAGTATGGGGCGTAAAATATTTAATTATCACTTTGAAGAGCATTATGCACAAAATAAGATTAAATTTGATTATAAACTTAAACCAGGAAGATGTAAGACAACTAATGCGCAGTTCTTATTGAAGATGGTAGGAATTTATAAATAGTCTTTTGAGATATAAGTTATGAGGAGAGAAAAATGGCATATACAAAACAAGATTTATTAAATGATTTAAAAGAACTTGGGATCAATCCTAAAGGAACATTACTTGTACATTCTTCTATGAAAAGCATAGGTAGAGTAGAAGGAGGAGCCGATACGGTATTAGATGCATTCAGCAAATATATGCAAGAAGGATTATTGGTACTACCAACCCACACATGGGGGACTATTGATATGGCAACCCTTAGATTTGATGTCAATGAGACAAAAGGCTGTGTCGGTATCTTACCAGAGCTTTTTCGCAAAAGACCAGGTGTTATTAGGTCATGGCATCCCTCTCATTCAGTGGCAGCATTAGGCATGGAGGCTGCAGAATTTGTAGCTGGGAATGAACTTTGTGACACACCTTGTGCAAGGACTTCTCCATGGGGTAAACTCTTAGACCGAGATGCACAAATTATGCTTTTAGGTGTAGATTTAAGACGTAATACCTTTATTCATGGAGTAGAAGAGTGGGCAAATATTCCAGGTAGAATAGAAGATGAACCTCAGAAATTTATCATAGTTACACCAGATGGCAGAGAAATTTCTGCCCCATCTAGAAGACATACACCTCATCATTGGTCAGAGTACTTTTGGAAAGTAGATGAGTTCTTAGAAGAAAAGGGTGTAATGAAGAAAGGTAAATTTGGTGATGCCACAGTGCGCATTTGCCAGGCAGCACCTATGACAGCTGTTTTAAATCAGCTTTTAGCTATTAATCCTGATTTATTCTCAAATAACGACCCTTTTGAGAGAGAACGTTATAACAGTGTAAAGTAAAAGAAGTATTGCCCATCTTACATTGATGGAAGTTAGACAAACATGGTAAAAGACAGTAATATAACATAGAGGTGAAAACAGTGAAAATATTAACATTAAACGCACATGCATGGAGAGAAGAAAATGGAGAAGCAAAGCTTGGACATTTAGCACAGGTTATTATAGAAAAGGACTATGATATCATTGCACTTCAAGAAGTAAATCAAATGATGCAAATAGAAAATGTAGCGCCAAGTTGTCTTACAAAGGAAGCAGTAAGAGCTGAATTTATAAATGGTGATTTTATGGCAGATGGGGAAATACGCTATAATAACTACATAGAGATTCTCTTAGAAAAAATCAATGCATTAGGTGGGCCTAAGTATTATTATTTCTGGGACAAGGCTAAGTCATTATGAAGAAGGCTGTGCTGTTCTTTCCAAGTATCCATTTAATGAAAAAGAGGCCTTTTTAGTATCTGCTGTAACAGATCCATTAAATCCTAAGCGCCGTACCATCGTAAGAGGAACTATTGAATATAAAGGTCAGCTTATTGATTTGTATTCTTGTCATCTAGGCTGGTGGCATGATGAAGTAGACCCAGCAAAATCTCAAATAGATAAACTTATGGAGCAGGTTAATATGGACCGATTAAGCTTCCTTATGGGAGATTTTAATAACAATGCCCATATTAGAAATGAAGGCTATGATTATTTAATAAGTAAAGGCTTAGAAGATACTTATGTTCTTGCAAAGGAAAAGGATGAAGGCGCTACAGTAGAAGGTGAGATTGCTGGCTGGGATGGCAATAAAGAGAGTCTTAGAATCGATTTGATTTTAATAAGTAAGGTTTTAGGCGTTAAAACTTCTAGAGTAATTTTTAATGGTCAATATAAAGAAATTGTATCAGATCATTATGGTGTAGAAGTAGAGGTGGAATTATAACGTGTTGAAGGTGAGAAGAGTTAATGTTTGTACATGGGAAAATTCAAGGATTAGATGACTTTTTTGTCTCTTTAAATCAGAGGCCAAATAGGGAAGTTTATTTTTATAGAATAAATGGCTATACAACTCAGATAGATGAATTTATTAGGAAGTATTATGAAGCTGCTAGAAAAAATGGTTTTATTATCCAAGGGAAGATTCCAAATCCAGATGAAAATAACTTAGCCTACTATAATGAGATGATGGGGATGACTTTTCAGCTAGATACAGCATTTATTGAAGCAAGTTTGAAAAAATGGCTACCAAGGATGAATGCTACCCAAAGAAGTAATGTAACAAATGCAATGTATAAAGAGTTAGAAGCACTTCAAAGGGCAGGAAAAAACGAGAATATATTAAAGAATGCATATATAAAATTCATGTGTTGGCTGTATTATAAATTTGAGCGCATCGTTAATAAACTAGGAGAAAATGATATACCTAAGATTTTATATGAGGGAGAAGTAAGTAGCTATGAATTAATGATTCTTTCGATTTTAGCCCATGCTGGTTGTGATATTGTGCTGCTACAATATGAAGGCAGTCAAAAGTACTTACAATTAGACCAAGACTCAGTGAAATCCGATGAATTAGTATTACCGCATATGATGGCTTTTCCAAAGGGATTTAATCTAAGTTTTGTAAGAGAAAAGTTACAAGAAGCCATGAATCGTGAAAGATTATATGGTAAGGCGCCTGAAATTGTAGGTGTGACAAATACTTGGACCAATGAAAAGGGCTTAGAAGCTATTAAAATCAGTCCAGGTATAAGAGGGAATGATAATAATCAGTTTTATAATTGCTACTATCGCATAAATGGTGTGCAAGATAAGGTGACTTATATCAGTGAACTTTACCATTTTCAGTTAGCACTTAAAAATAATAAGCGAAAAGTTGTGATAGTAGAGGGGGAAATAATGCCGCCTACTGTAGAGGAAATCGCAGCAATTCGTAGAAAGAATTATATGTCCAAGGAGCAGATGCTTTTAGATTTAGCACAG
>USPX01000175.1 GCA_900556665.1 uncultured Eubacteriales bacterium | reverse complement strand
TGTATCTTACGTATTCATGGAGAATATAAGAAGGAGCATAAGATATGAATATTGTTGTGGCAATAGATTCATTTAAAGGCAGTATGTCTTCATTACAAGCAGGTCAAGGTGCGGCTGAAGGCATCAAAAGAGTTTATAAAGATGCTGAAGTTAAGGTAAGACCACTTGCAGATGGCGGGGAAGGAACAGTAGAAGCACTCACACTTGGATGTGGGGGGACAATTCAAAAAGTAGAAGTAACAGGTCCAGTAGGCAAAAAAGTAATGTGTGAATATGGCATTGTAGAAGAGACAGGTACTGCCATCATTGAAATGTCAGGCGCAGCAGGAATTACCCTTGTAACTGCCGAGGAGAGAAATCCTTTACATACCACAACTTATGGGGTAGGTGAAGTCATTAAAGATGCCATTCAAAAAGGCTGTAGAAGATTTATCGTTGGCATTGGCGGTAGTGCGACAAATGATGGTGGCATTGGGATGTTACAAGCATTAGGTTTTGGTATGCTTAATAAAGACAATAAGCCAGTTGCATTTGGGGCAAAAGGACTTGAAGAACTTCAGGTCATCACAGATGAAAATGTGATTCCAGAGCTTAAAGAATGTTCATTTAAAATCGCATGTGATGTAACAAATCCTTTATGTGGAGAAGAAGGGTGTAGTGCAATTTATGGTCCGCAAAAAGGGGCAACGCCAGAAATGATTACACAAATGGATGCATGGCTTAAAGATTATGCAGTGCTTGCAAAAGAAAAGTTTCCAGCAGCAGATGCTAATAAAGCTGGGGTAGGGGCAGCAGGTGGATTAGGATTTGCCTTCTTAACTTTCCTTAATGGCACACTTGAGTCAGGAATTAATATCGTATTAGAAGAAACAAAACTTGAAGAATATATTGCTAGAGCGGATATAGTTGTAACAGGAGAAGGGAGACTTGATGGACAAACTGTCATGGGTAAAGCACCAATTGGGGTAGCCAAACTTGCTAAGCAATATAACTTACCTGTATTTGGTTTCTCAGGCTGTGTCACGAAAGATGCAGTAGTTTGTAACCAAGAGGGAATCGATGCATTCTTCCCAGTACTTCGCAGCGTTGTGACATTGGAAGAAGCCATGGCTGCAGAAAATGCAACGGCCAATATGGCAGATACAGTAGAACAGGTGTTTAGAGTAATTCAAACAGTTAGAGCATAAATTAAATCTCAAATATTTTCATAAGCACATTGATTGCAAACGGCGTAGCAGCTTTAGATGAGGGGACAATGATTTATTAATTTTTATAGGCATTACAATGTAAGATATGCATATAATAAAAAATCAAGTGTTTAAATGATTATATAGGAGGAGTGCTTAATGAAATTATTAAGTAAACGAATGAGTGTGCTAGTAGCAATGCTCTTAATGGTTACACCCAATAGTGGCGTTCTAGGATATAGCAATGTGCAACCAGTTAGCGATGTATTTAGTCAAGAAAACAGTATGCAAATGACTACAAGTGAAGGAATTATGCTTCTAAATAACACAAATGAACAGATGGATTTAGAACAAGAGAAAACAAAAATATATGACCTTTCAGTAGATAATTTGATTATAGAAGGAGACAAGATTAGCTATAATGGCACTGAAAGTAAAATAGAAGGACCTATTGTAGTGACCTCTGGAGGAAGGCAACATTTTATTGGAATAGGTGATGTGGAAGAAAGTGTTTCAATTATACTTCAAGATGCAAGCATTAGTTATATGATTGTTGCTACAGAAAAGCCAGTTAACTTGATTTTAGAGGGAGAAAGTTATATAGGTGATAATAGTAGTTTCCCAGTTATTGAGTCAGGGTGTATTAATATACAAGGTAATGGTAAGTTATACGTTTCGGGAGAAATTACAAGTGACGTAAATGTGTTGAGTGGAAACTTAAATATAGATGGTAGGTATAGTAGTTGCTATGCAATGAGTGGTATTGTTACTGTTGAAGATGGAAGTGTTGAGGTTACAGGAGGCGGAATCAATAAGTTAATTGCTAATGGTGGAGATGTTTACGTTGAGGTTTATGGCGGCGTGGGAATAGATGAGGCACAAATTAATGGCGGCACAGTGGGAGTAAGCGTTGAGTGTGAATATGGTTGGGAAGGAAATGCCATACATAATTTAACGATGCAAGATGGCTATTTAAGTGCTACAGGTGGAGGAAATGGTTGTGCAATTTCCGGTGATTATGTAACAATAAATGGAGGAGAGGTATATGCAGGGGGTGCTTTCTGGTCTAGAGGGACAGGAATTGATACAGATGTATTAACAATAAGCGGAGGAAATGTTAGTGCTAGGGGGGGGATATGTGGTGTAGACTGTGGCATATTAGAAATAACAGGCGGTAAGCTTAAAGCGATTGCTGGAGGAAGCACTGGGGATTATCCTGAAGATGAGAAGGCTATAGGAATACACTGCAATAATATTATTATGAAGGGCGGAGAAATTGACACAAGAGAAGGCATAAGTCCAAAGTATAGCAGTATTTTATATACAGGTGGCATACTTTCAGAAGATATTAAAAATGTAATTCTTGTTAATGAAGATGGCGATATTGTAAGGGCAGATTGTATGGATGAAATGGGAAATGCTTTAAATTATGCATCTATTAGATGTAATGGGGCATATGAGATTAAATTAAATAATGAGCCATATAATGATGGCATGTCATGGATTGAAAATAATCATTTGCTATTATTACTTAAACCAGCTATCTATGAAGTAATGGTTCAAAATGATAATGAGTGGCACACTTATTCATTAACTCCAGATGATACTTCTAGAAAGTTTATGATTTCAGAGCAATTGCCACAGCTTAGTGCACAAGATATTTGGATTGATTATAAAAATGAAATCATTAAAAATGTTGCGGCTTATAAAGTGGGTGTAGAAATTAGTGATACAGATACATTTGAAAGTTTAATAAATGAGGGAGATAGCATTAAAGACTATATTGGAAAAGATATATATTTACGTAGAATGCAAAACAATAAGGTGATAGGGGATATAGCGGTAGTGCATATTCCTAGCAGACCAAGTGTTCCCGAAGTCAGTATTAATCATGTAACACAGTCAGAAATTGCGCTTAATGAAATACCTCATGCATTATATAGTTTAGATAAGGTTAATTGGCAAAAAGAAGCAACATTTAGTGATTTACAACCTGATACAATCTATACCATATATGTGCAGCTTCCAGCTACAGAAAGTAGTTTTGCCTCAGAAGTGAGTGAGGTACAGGTAGAGACTAGAATGAAGGAGAAATTTGATAAACCATCTAAAGAGATACTTCAGATTGATTATAGTAATGAAACCCTTAGTGTAGATGAGGCGTTAAATGGATGTGTAGAACTAAGTACAAGTATTAAATTTAAAAGTAGTATGACTATAGATGGCCCTATTAATATTAGTAAATATATTGGAAAGACTGTATATGTGAGAGTAAAGGAAAAGAGAAAAGGCGAACAAGTTACAAAGCCAAGTGAACCTCTTATTTTAACTATTAAAGATAGACCCAATAAACCTTTTGTCTCTATAGAGGAAATTACAGATACAGAGATTGTGATTAATCCAATTGAAGATGGAGAATATAGCTTAGATGGGCAGAATTGGCAAAAAGAATATATATTTAGTAATTTAAAACCAAATAAAGTATATAGAGTTTATGTGAGAAGAACAGCAACAGATGAGAGCTTTACCTCAAAAATTAATAAGAAGATAGTGATTACAACTGAAGAGATAAAAGAAGAAGATCAAACAATTATTAATGAAGTAGTTGATGGGCTCAAAAGGATTTTTGACATAAGGTTGTTTTCAAAGCATCATAAAGATGTATTTGGAAACAACCTTTTTATGTGTATTTACTGATGGACTACATATACTAAGTCTAAAAGGAGTGAGTGTATGGAAGTGCCATTTTTATTAAGACCTATTATTTTATTTATTATGGCGGTAATCTTAATTCGTTTAACAGGGAGACGTTCAATCTCTCAGATGACCATTGCCCAAACGGTTTTAATGATTTCTATAGGCGCCATTATTGTAGAGCCTTTTTCGGATAAAGATATTCGTAAAACGGCTATTGCGGCAATGATTTTTGTGGCTTTATTAGTCATCTTTGAATATTGTTCTTTTTATTTTAAATTTTTTAAGAAACTAGCAGTAGGAGAGCCTAAGGTTATTATTCGAAATGGAATATTTGATGAAGAGCAGCTTAAGAAGCTTAGGCTGACTAAAGAAGAAGTAATGTCCAGATTAAGACAAGAAGGCATTCCAAAGTTAGACTATATAGAAGAAGGCACCTTAGAAACCAATGGGGAATTTGGCTATCGTTTAAGAAAAGGTGCGGAGCCTGTAAGAATAGAGGATATAGTTTATATTCTAGATGATGTATTAAGTGATGAGGCAAAGAAGAAATTAGCAGTAAAGGAAGAGGACTTTATTAATAAGAGATAGATTTGGTGAAAATAAAAATAATGTTATTTATGGCGAAACTTACATGGTATTTATGAGTCTTCAATGCAAAAAATAAATAAGGGAAGGAAGCATGAATTTGAGAGTGATATTTCAAAGGAGGCTTTAAGATGTGTGAAACTGATGAAAAGGTTTGTTTATGCAAGTATGTTTCAAAAGAAACAGTACAAAAAGCCATTGCTAAGGGGGCAGATGATCTAGACAAGCTTGGCCGCGCAACAGGAGCGGGCAGAGGCGCTTGCAAAGGTGAAAGATGTAAGCAAAAATTATTTGAGATGATTAAAAGTAAAACTAAATAGCTGTCGGGGTGCATGCCCTCGCTTAGCTATACCTTCCGTAATTTGTACTCTTCTAAGCTCGATAATGAAAGAAACGGCGAAAAACTTGCTCCGTTTCACTTCGCTTCGGACACTTCGCCT
>USPX01000174.1 GCA_900556665.1 uncultured Eubacteriales bacterium | reverse complement strand
AGGAACAGTAACAGGAGTTAAACCTTTTGGTGCCTTTGTTTCACTTGATGGAACAACTCAAGGACTCGTTCACATATCTCATATCACACACGGTTATTTAGCTGATATTAATGAAGCGATTAAAGTGGGTGACCAAGTGAAAGTTAAAATTCTTTCTATTGATAGTGAAAAAGGTAAAATTTCTCTTTCTATCAAAGAAACACAAGAAAAACCTAGAAACAATTCTAGACCTCAGAAAAAAGAGGCTCCTACTGAAGACTTTGAAAGCTTAATGAAAGACTTCCTTAAGTTCTCAAATGATCGTCAAGCGGATATCAACAAACGATTAAATCGCTAATCGTTTTTACATCAGGTGCACATCATTCACGCTGAAATTTAGATTCAAAAAGGTGTATAAGCTTAGCTTATACACCTTTTTAATTACATAGGTTGATATCCAATTAAAGAACGCACTACTTCACCGGCAATAATAAGCCCTGAAACGGATGTTACAAAGCACATTGAACCTGGAGTTTGTCTTCTTCCTGCACCTGCACCACCATGTTTTAAATTTTGGTCTGGTTTGATTGGTGTTTCTGTAGAGTAAACTACTTTTAACTTTTTAACGTGTCTTGCTTTAAGTTCTTTACGCATAACTTTTGCAAGTGGACATACACTTGTTTTGTAGATATCTGTTACAACAAGTTTTGTAGGGTCTAATTTATTAGCTGCGCCCATGGCACTAATAATTGGAATGTTCATGGCTTTACATCTTACAATAAGATCGATTTTAGCTGTCACCATGGCGATAGCATCTACAACGTAATCATAGTCTGTACTTAAAAGTTTATCTGCTGTTTCTGCAGTGTACATTTCTTCATATGCAATAACTTCTGCTTCTGGATTAATTTCTAAAACTCTTGCTTTCATAAGCGCTGCTTTAGATTGTCCTACTGTTTTAGATGTCGCATGAATTTGACGGTTAATATTACTAATACATACTGTATCATGATCAATTAAAACAAGTTTACCGACACCTGCTCTTGCAAGCGCTTCTACCGTGTAAGAGCCTACGCCCCCTACACCAAATACAGCAACTGTACTTGATTTAAGCTTATTAAGATTTTCTGTCCCAATAAGCATTTCTGTTCTTGAAAATGCATGTAACATTACTTTGCTCCTCTATTTTAACTTTTATATTGAAACTATTACCTCGTTAGAAACTAACAAACTTTACAAATTTCTTTTTTTATACTATAGGATTTTTTTCGAATATGCAACCACTTATTTCAGACAAGCTTTCACACTGTAACACTTACTAACATATATTATAGTGCATGTTCTTTTATTATATTTTATAAAAAGGAGGGAAAAACTTATGTCTCTATTTCGTGTTTTATCAATTGATGGTGGTGGTATACGTGGCATCATACCTGCAACAATTCTAGTTTATCTAGAAGAATGCCTAAAGAAAAATAGTGGTAATCCCGAGGCACGCATTGCGGATTATTTTGACCTCATTGCTGGTACAAGCACCGGCGGCATTTTAACCGCGCTTTATCTTACACCGGATGCAAACAAACGTCCTCGCTACACTGCTGAAGATGCACTTAATTTCTACTTAAATTATGGACAGACTATTTTTCACAAAAGCTTTTGGTATACACTTAAAAGCCTAAATGGTATTTTAGGGGCTAAGTATCCTGCTAAACCCTTTAACGAACTACTCCAATCTATATTTGGCAGTCTAAGACTTAGCGAGCTTTTAAAACCTTGCCTCATTCCTAGTTTTGACATTAAAAATAACCGGGCTATTTTCTTTAACCAAACGGATTGTCTCTATCACCATAAAGAAGACTTCTTCGTTCGCCATATCATTCGCGCCACTACTGCTGCTCCTTCTTACTTCCCTGTAGCTCAAATTACTTCTTGTGAAAATACGCCTTTTACTTTAATAGATGGTGGTGTCTTTGCGAATAATCCAGCCTTATGTGCTTATACTGAATGTCAAAAGCTCACAGACCATTATTTATCACCTAATGATATTCTCTTACTCTCTTTAGGTACAGGCGCTGCACACAAGAATCTAAACACGCGCTTCTTAAAATCTGGTGGTCTTACACAGTGGGCATTACCACTCTTCGATATTTTATTAAGTAGTAATGCTGAAATCGTCCACCATAAACTCAATGTCCTTTTTAATGATCCCACTATAGATGACAATTATTTACGTATCCAAACACACTTTGATAGTTATGATGCCAAAGAACTGGCTTTAGATAGTGTTACGAATGCCGACATAAGTGCACTACATGATTTAGCTGAGCTTGTTACGAATGACTATAAAAATCAAATTGATGCTTTTAGCAAACGCCTTATCAGCGGCAATTAATATTTTAGTAAAAGTACTAGTATGCTGCTAAAAGGCTACTAGCACTTTTACTATATTTTTAACGTACATATAGTTTCTTAGGTTTACGTTTTTTTCTGATCCAAATCAAAAGCAGTATGATTAAAATAATCACGAGGGTTAGGACAATAGCCCCTATTACATAAGAAGGTGCAATAGCTGGTTTTATATTTTCACCGGTGCGCCCTTCTATTGGCATACTTTCTAATGTTCGTACAGGTCGATAATCTGATACCCCACCTATACTATAGAGCCTATTATGCCCCGCCACACTTCCCATTCCCTCCATAGTTGTATAACTTAGGCGATAAGGACTTTCTTCCCAGTTATTTGCTTCCTTGTTATAAACAATACCTGCTGCTGGGAAACTCATCCCATCTGTCATAATATAGAGCTTTTCCCCTCCACCATATACTGTATTTTGATTGCTTACACCATCAAAAGGCAAATTGGCACCACTTATGATTTCCTTGCCGTTATAAATTTCTGTACTTACTAATGGCTTACCTACTGTATTATATCCTCCTGTAATCACCAAGCTATCTCCTACTATATCTACAATAGGTGCATAACGCCCTTCATTTAACATCCCTACTTTTTCCCATGTTTTTTCTTTATTTAGCTTCCATATTTCTCTGCTTATTTCTACATTGCCAGTATGGGCCCCTTTAGGTAATCCGCCTATCATATAAACTTCATTTCCATAGTTTATAAGGGCTGGATATTCTCTAGCACTTGGCATAATTTCGTAACTTTTTTCCTCCCATACATCATCTTTTATATTATAGACATAGTACATATTCTTAGCTTGACTTTGGTCAAATACAACAAGCAATAAATGTTGTTTCATTGGTACCATTCTTGCCCCTCTTGCATAACTTTCTAAATTAGAAGCTTGTGGCAAGTCTGCAAGCTGCGTCCATGTATCTGTTTTAATATCATAAACTAATAGCGCTTCATTAGGTGTATAGTCTTCCCCCATACCTGCTGTCACATAAATTTTGTTTTCATGATTTGCTACTGCCATATGGCTTAAGGCAATCGGTAATGGGGTATGCCTTGTAAAACCATACGCTTTATTTTCTACAAGTAATAATTGATTGGTGGTATCACCGTTATAACGTGTTAAAACAAACTCTCCAAGGCCTGTAAAATTCCCCATATACTTGGCTGTAATCTCCGTATCCGTCCAAGCCATAACCTCTAAGGCTTCTCCATTTAAACATATTGTTCCTGGATTAATGCCAAAGAACTGCCCCTTGATTTTAATATTGCCATTGTCACCACGTATTAACTTATGCATAACAGCATAAGGATTTTCTACAGCCCGTTTCATATCTACACGGCCACTAGCACTTACTAAACTAGAGGGTAATTGCTTAACCCCACCTATTACTCTATCCCTAATTCTTATAATCTCTTCATTAGGGAAAAGACGCCTTAACATGGCAACCTCTCCACTTACAAGGGCTGCTGACATAGAAGTCCCTTGTAAATAACAATACTTTCCTATACTTTTTCCTACACCTACATCATCTAAATATAATTTACTTGCTTCTGTAATGCCTGTGGCAACAAGACGTACCTTAGTTGTACCTTTTATAAGCTTAAAGGATTCACTTGTCCAGTAATTGTTTGCTTCGATATTAAAAGCACCTATATTCTCCCACTTCCCATTGTTATAAGCTTCTACATAGCAAGTAGGCATATTCTCTGGATTGTTAGCAGGACACTGGGACCAAAAACTTAAACCGAAATACCTTTCTGCTTCACTTGTAGGTAAGTCTAAAGTTATGCTATTGGGCGTGTTGCTACTTCCCACTTCATATTGCACTGGCACTTCATCCTTTTTCAATTGCCATACAAGGCCACACTTTCCCTCAAAAGCTATTTGATCCGTAATACTTATATTCGCGCCATTAAAACCTATTTGATTATCTTCAAACCCTAAATACACTTCATTTGTATCACTTAGAGCTGGAATATAGGCCTCTTTACTGTAAGTTGAAAGCATAGAGGTACCTGGTGCGAATACATCCACGGTATATTTCCCATAATTTGAAAAACTGGCCATCTCATCATTAGGCGTGGAAGCACCTACTACAATGGTATAGGGTAAGTTATAGCCTGGTGGAAAGAGTTTATCTTGGTCTAAATCAGTCCTATTATTACCAGCTGCACATACAGAAATAATGCCGGCTTCACCTGCTGCCACAATAATGTCTTCTAATGCTTTAGGATTTTCTTTGCTTCCCCAAGCATTACAGATAGCCACAATATTCACCCCTTCTTTCTGTGCATCTAATACATATTGATAGGCAGCTATTGCCTGACTGACTTTTCCCTCACCACTGGCATCTATATGTTTAAGTGCCATAATTTTAGTTTGGTGGCTTATACCTGCTATTCCAATCTCATTATTTACTTTAGCTGCAATAATCCCTGCACAGTGGGTCCCATGCCCTACCTCATCCATAGGATCTGCATTGTCATCAATAAAGTTATAACCATATTTCCCTGGCAAGCTGGTTGTATTTTCCCACATATTTTCTACTAAATCAGGA
>USPX01000173.1 GCA_900556665.1 uncultured Eubacteriales bacterium | reverse complement strand
TTTGATATGGCTTATAGTAAATATAGAGGAAAGATTACAGAGCCGGCCTATGTACAGCTTTTTAAAGAGTGGGTAGAGCGCATTATGGCAAAGAAAAAAGAAATCGTAGATGCAGAGCAAAATAATGTCATGATTATGCAAACGCTTACTCAGAGAAAGGCAAAACGTATGGATATTCCTAAGGGAGCAAGAGAGGTAACAGAAGCTTATAAGAAGCAACAGCAGAAGTATTAAATAAGGAAGTAATATTTTAAATAAAAGCACTAAATAAGAACCTTAATTTTACAAAAAAATATGATATAATAAGCTTGACGACCTATTTAGGAGTATGATATATTTAGTTTGTACCTAAATAGGTCTTTTTTTTATGGCAATTTTTAAGAGATAAAGCTCAAGTGGAGGTGTCAAAAAATGAGAGTACAAATTACTTTAGCTTGTGAAGAATGCAAGCGTAGAAACTACAATATGACTAAGGATAAAAAAGCTCATCCAGATCGTATGGAAACAAAAAAATATTGTAGATTCTGTAAATCACACACATTACACAAAGAAACTAAAAAATAATTTGTGTTAATCACACACCAGGGAGGAAGTAGATTATGATAGGATTTTTTAAAGACTTCATTGCAGAAAGCAAAAGAGTTGTATGGCCTAGCAGACAAGAACTAACTAAATTAACATTAAACGTTCTCGGATTATCTATCATTGTTGCACTTATAATTTATGCAATGGACTTCGCCATCGGTGGTGGAATTGAAGGCCTTATGTATTTAAGAGGTTTATTATAATATGGAGGAACAAGGTATTATGGAAAAGGCAAGATGGTATGTGGTTCATACATTTTCTGGATATGAGAATAAAGTAAAAGCGAATATTGAGAAAGCGATTAAAAATCGTGATATGGAAGACCTCATCCAAGCTGTAGAAGTTCCTCTGCAACAAGAAGTTGAGGAAAAGAACGGTGTTAAAAAAACTGTTCAACGTAAAACATTCCCTGGTTATGTACTAATTAAAATGATAATGACGGATGATACATGGTATGTCGTAAGAAATACCAGAGGGGTTACAGGATTCGTAGGTCCTGACTCTAAGCCAGTTTCACTTTCATTAGAAGAAGTAAAAAACATGGGAATAGAACTCTATGGAGCTTCAACAAATGTAAATATTGGTGACGCTGTTACCTTACTTACAGGTGCATTTGAAGGTTCAGAAGGGATTGTTAAAGAAATTCACCAAGCTAAAGGAACTCTTGTAGTTGCAGTTAGCGGATTTGGTAGAGAGTTCCCTGTTGAGATTAGCATTGATCAAGTAGAAATATTTGAATAATCTAATCGAGAAGGAAACTACACTTAACCTAAGATGTAGACTTCAATGTATGAGTAATCATTAAATTACAAACGCGCGAGTGGGAGGGAATTCCCCGCGAATACCACATTTTTTTAGGAGGTACTGTAAAATGGCAAAAAAAGTTACAGGTATGATCAAATTACAAATTGCAGCTGGTAAAGCAACTCCAGCTCCACCAGTTGGTCCAGCTCTTGGTCAACACGGTGTTAATATCGTTCAATTTACAAAAGAGTTCAATGAAAGAACAGCAAAAGACGCTGGTTTAATTATCCCAGTTGTTATTACTGTATACCAAGACAGAAGTTTTTCTTTCATCACAAAAACTCCACCAGCAGCTGTATTATTAAAAAAAGCAGCTAAAATCGAGTCAGGTTCACCTAACTCAATCAAACAAAAAGTAGCTACAATTTCTAAAGAAGAAATTACAAAAATTGCTGAATTAAAAATGCCTGACTTAAACGCAGGTAGCCTTGAAGCAGCTGAAAGCATGATCGCTGGTACAGCTCGTTCAATGGGAATCGTAATCGCAGAATAATTTAAGTAGAATAATTTTAGGCGCGTAACTATTTACGTGGGAGGGCACAGACCCCGATAAGACCACAAGGAGGTAAAGTAATGAAAAGAGGAAAAAAATATATTGAAGCTGCTAAATTAGTAGACCGTACAGCGGTTTATGATCCAGCAGAAGTATTTGCATTAGTAGAAAAAACATCAACTGCTAAATTTGATGAAACAGTTGAAGCACACATCAAATTAGGTGTAGACAGCCGTCACGCTGATCAACAAGTTCGTGGTGCTATCGTATTACCACACGGTACAGGTAAAACTCAAAGAGTTTTAGTATTCGCTAAAGGAACAAAAGCTGATGAAGCTTTAGCAGCAGGTGCTGACTTTGTTGGTGGCGAAGACCTTATTCCAAAAATTCAAGGTGAAGGTTGGTTTGAATTTGACGTTGTAGTTGCAACTCCAGACATGATGGGTGTTGTTGGTAGACTTGGTCGTGTACTTGGGCCAAAAGGTTTAATGCCAAACCCTAAAGCTGGTACAGTAACAATGGACGTAACAAAAGCAATCCAAGATATCAAAGCTGGTAAAATCGAATACCGTCTTGACAAAACAAACATTATTCACGTTCCAATCGGAAAAGTTTCTTTCGGAGCTGAAAAATTACAAGACAACTTCCACACATTAATGAGTGCAGTTATAAAAGCGAAACCAGCTGCTGCTAAAGGTCAATACCTTCGTAGCATCTCTGTTTCAACAACAATGGGTCCTGGTATCAAAGTAAACCCAATGAAAGCTGATCAATAATTATTGAGATAGATATATAGAGCACGATACTTATCTTTTGATAAGTATCGTGTTTTTTTATTGCTATTGACATATATAAAGTGGTTAACAATATTAACCGATATAATATACACTAAATATAAAAAATGGAAATATATATAAAATAGGAGAAAGTATGAAATTAACAAGAAGCCAATTTAACGTTTTAGTTTATTTAAATGAAACAAATAAAGATGTTACACAAAGAGAAATTTCAAAAGATATAAAGTTAGCTTTAGGATCAGTAAATAAAGTATTAAATGAATTAAATGAGCTTGGATTAGTAAAAGGAAATAAAATTATTAATAAAGGTGTTAAAAAAGCTATCTTTATTGCAGCTGGTTTTGGTTCTAGACTTGCGCCGATTACTTTGACTACACCAAAGCCATTAGTAACTGTAAATGGCAAAAGAATGATAGAAACATTATTAGAAGCTGTAGTAGCTGTAGGGATTGAAGAAATTATTATTGTGCGAGGGTATTTAAAAGAACAGTTTGATTGCTTACTTGAGAAATATCCTAATATAAAGTTTGTAGATAATCTAGAATATAATGAGGCTAATAATATTTCTTCAGTGATGAAGATTAGAGAGCATATAGAAAACTGTTATATATTAGAAGCTGATTTAGTATTATATAATCCAAAACTCATTAAAAAATATCAATATACAAGTAATTATCTAGGTGTTCCAGTGGATGTAACTGAAGACTGGTGTTTTAAAAGTAAACGAGGTATTATTACAAAATTAATGGTAGGTGGAACAGATTGTCATCATATGTTTGGTGTTTCGTATTGGAATACAGAAGATGGTAAAAAACTTAGTGAGCATGTTAAAACTGTTTATGAAATGCCAGGTGGTAAAGAACGTTATTGGGATCAAGTGGCTTTAGAATATTTTATTAAGGAGTATAAAATAGGTATTAATGAATGCAGTTTTGAAGATATTATAGAGATAGATACTTATAATGATTTAAAAAAAGCGGATAACTCATATCTTTAATGTATGTTTCCAATAAAAGCTAAAAAGAAAAAATATTGGAATTTTTATGTTGACCTGTTCGAAAATTGAATATATAATTTACATAACGAACGATATAGCAATTGGGGAGGATAAAGAGAGAATTAAGGAGAATTGCTATGAATAAGAAGTTATGTATGATTTTAGTAGGTTTGATGGGAGCAACAGCTTTTGTAGGATGTGGGAATCAAGCAGAAGCAGATAATGAGGTTGTAATATTTTCTTCTATGGAAGACTATCGTAATGAAGCTTTAGAGGAGCAATTAGAAGAAAAGTTACCTAATGTAGATGTTGTTGTACAACAGTATTCAACGGGAAATAATGCTGCAAAGATAAAAGCTGAAGGAACTGATACAGAAGCAGATATTGTATTAGGTTTAGAAACAGCATTATTCATAACTTTGCGGATATTAGTACATATAGCTCAGAACATTACTTAGATGAATTTGAATTCAATGATAAGATGCGTATATGGGAAAAATCAGATGGCGCTGTTATTATCAATAAAGAAGTGTTAGAAGAAAAAGGTTTACCAGTTCCGACATGCTATGCAGATTTATTAGATGAAAGATATAAAGATTTAATCGTTATGCCATCACCTAAAACATCTAATACAGGTTATATGTTTTTAAATACATGGGTTAACACAATGGGAGAAGATGCAGCATTTGAGTATGTAGATGCATTACAAAATAATATCAAACAATTTACTGAATCTGGTTCAGGTCCAGTAAAAGCTTTAATGCAAAAAGAGGCTGGAATCGGACTTGGTATGGCATTCCAGGCAGCTAAAGAAATTACAGAGGGAGCACCTTTAGAAATTGTAGAGTTTGCAGAAGGAAATCCATATAATACAACTTCTTTTGGGATTATCAAAGGAAAAGAAAATGATGAAGCTGTAAAACAGGTGTTTGAATTCTTAAATGAAGATTTCATTGGTTATGACAAAGCTTACTTTGTGCCAGGGAAAGTATTAAAAGATCAAGTAACTTATATTGAAAATTATCCAGAGAATATTAAGTCATCAGATATGTCAACAATATCAGATGTTGATTTTAAAGAGAAGTTATTAGCTAGATGGCAATACTAAGAGGTGGACACTAGGATGAAGATATGTGTTCAACACTTAACAAAGTCTTATGATGGCAATGAGATTTTGAAAGATATAAATTTTGAAGTAGCAGAGGGAGAATTCCTAGCTATTTTAGGACCATCTGGTTGTGGCAAGACTACTTTGCTTAGAACACTTATAGGAATTG
>USPX01000172.1 GCA_900556665.1 uncultured Eubacteriales bacterium | reverse complement strand
TATAAGTGGCTGGCAGCCAAAGTATAGTCTTGAAGTGGGGCTTAAAAGAACTGTTTCGTGGTACAAGAAAAATAAAACATTTTGGGAAATAGATGAGACGGTAGAGAAACAATCGTTATGGAAACGACTAAAAGTTTTACTACCTTATGGGGAAAATATTTTAATATTTTTAATCACATTTTTATTAGCATATCAAACAAGGGACAATACCGTAAGGTACAATGTCTTTCCGCTAGATTTTAATTTAATTTATATTTTCCTAATGAGTATTATTTATGGCATGAGCCAAGGTATTATTGCTATTGTATTAGCATGTTTTTCATATGTGTATGTGTATTTAAATATTAGTCCGAATTTGGCGAGCATTGTATATAGTCAAACACATATTATTCAGTTACTCGTATATGTACTTGTAGGTGTCGTGACAGCTTATGTAGTAGATAACAAACGTAGACAAATCGAGAATTTAAAAGGGGATTTAAACATAGCCCATGATCAAAAAGACTTTATTGAAGAAGTTTGTAAACAAGTAACTGCTGTTAAAGAAGCGTTAGAGGAGCAGATTTTAAATACAGATAATAGTTTGGGTAAAATCTATGAGCTTTCCAAAGAACTGAATAGTTTATTAATAGAAGATGTTTATTATGGGGCCATTCATACTTTAGAAAAACTTTTAAAAGCACAAGCTATTGCTATTTATAAATGTAATCATACAAGAACTTTCTTACGTTTAATGACTCACTCAAAGCAGCTCTCCAATGAAGTGACAGGTTCTTTAAGGGTAGATGATCATGAAGAAATTAAAAAAGTAATCAAGGATAAACAAATTTTCATTAATCATCAGTTAGATAAAAGTTTACCTATGATGATGGCACCTATTGTGTATAGGGATGAGGTAATAGCTGTTGTATTTATAGATGCAGTACCTTTTGAAAGTTTAACTTTGTATTATGAGAATTTCTTTAGAGTTGCTATAGGACTTATTCAAAATGCCATTACACAGGCTTTAATGTATGAAGAAGCCATTAGACACAAAAAGTATATTGGTGATAGTGGGGTTGTACATATGCGTTATTTCAATGAGCTTATTAAGAATAAGCAACGTGCCAAATTGCAATTTAATATTCCTTATACAATTTTGGTAGTAGCAGAAGGTGGTATAGCACAGGCTGAGGCAATCAAGAATTGTATCAGGGAAACGGATTATATTGGGCGTAATGAAGTAGGTGAAATCTATATTATGCTTTCTAATAGTGATATAAGTAGCAGTCAGCTCATTGTAGAACGTTTAAATAAGAAAGGCATAGAAGCTATCATTTATAAAGGGGTGAGCGTTTAATGATATATTTACTTATAACAATGCTCATAACGCTGATTTCAGTAGGTATTTTATGCTATTTTAAGCAGAAGAAAGCAGCAATTATTGTGTGTATCTGTGGTTTTATGCCAGTAATAGGGCTTTTTTTAGTAGTGGGAGCGCTACTCATTAGACGCTTCATAGTAAGTGAAGAAGGTGAAATCAAAAAAGTAGAAGCCAATCAAAAAATGTATCATATTCAAAGAGAGAGTATAACTCAGGTAGGGCATTTAGTAGCTGTCTCAGAAGCCTTAGCTTTAAATGATACAAAGATTAAGAAAGAAGTACTAATTGGGGTATTAAGAGAAGATAAGACTAAGTATATTGAAACACTTAAAAGTGCATTGCAGGATAAAGATGTTGAGGCAAGTCATTATGCAGCAGTTGCATTAATGAATATTAAGGATGATTTCCAAGAGGAAATTGAAAAATGTGTGAATAGACTCAAGGAAAATCCAGAGGATATCAAGGCTTTAAAGGACTATGAAAAGGTTTTAGGAAAAAGTATTTTAAGCGGACTATATGATGCCAAGCATTTAAAACACTTGGAAATTATTTATAGTAATGTACTTGCAAAGCTTATAGCAATGGACATTAATACTTGTCAGTATTATCATTCAAAGATTAAGTGTGAAATGCGTCTTAAGAACTTTAAACAAGTTTATAAAGATTGTATGGCATTTAAGGCCATGTATGAAGAAAGTGAAGTGCCATATCTTTGTTTAATGGAATATTATTACTTAATAAAGGATTATGAGGGGCTTTGCAAGGTAGTAGAAGAGATTAAAGATTCCACGATTACATTATCAAGAACAGGGATTCAAAACATGAGATTTTGGCTAGGAGGAATGGCATGAGTCAGAATAAAACATTATTTGGTTTAATATTAGGCGTGACTTTAGTAGGTTTTGCCTTATTAGCTTTTCAATCAGATTATTTATCAAAGGTGATTTATAGCATCAATAGCTATAGTCATTTGGAGGAGTATGAAATAGAAAACGGCTTAAATGAAGAAGAACTTAAGGATTTTATGCAAGATACCTATGTGCTGATTTATGATACGCAAGATCCATACAGCATTGCAACGAAAGATAATATAGCTAAAATATTAGACTATGTTAAAAAGGATTATGAAGTCATAGAACTTAATGGATTTAGCGGATTAGAAGAAGAGATAACAGGGGTTATTATTTGTTTTGAGGAGCTTGATAAGTTAGCACATATGGAGGATGTGTTTAAGTATGTCCATAGAGGAGGAAGTCTTTTATTTGCTATGAGGCCTTTAGAAGGGAACTATTTAAAAAGTTATTTAAGTGCATTAGGCATTAGGCAGTTAAATGGTTTAAAAGAGCAAGAGGGCTTAAAGCTTTTATCAAATGTTTTAATTAAGGGAGAGGGTCTTAATCTAGATGGTGAGGTCATGAGTAATTCTTCTTTAGATGTTTGTTTAGATGAGGATGTCGTGGTACATGCCTCTTCCCTTAGTGATATGCCATTACTTTGGGAAAATGACTTTGGTGAAGGTAAGGTGGTAGTAAGTAATGCTACTATGTTTAATAGCACCAAGAGTCGTGGTTACATATTGGGGGCAATTAGTTTAATGACGGATGATTTTATTTATCCAATCATTAATGCCAAGGTAACATTTTTGGATGATTTTCCATCACCAGTGCCACAATTAGAACTTGAAGAAGTGTGTAGTAATATGAAAATATCTGTAGAACAATTTTATCGTAATATTTGGTGGCCTTCTGTATTACAAGTGGCTAAGAAGTACAATATGGTGTATTCGGCTAATATTATTGCTTGTTATACAGATGATGTCAAAGGACCTTTTATTAGTGATAATGTAACTTCAGAAGATAGTTTGTTTTATTTTGGTCAAGAAGTTTTACAAAATGGTGGTGAGCTTGCAGTACATGGGTTCAATCATCAGTCCTTTACTTATGATGAAAAGGATGTAGCCGATGAAGGTTACAATGCTTGGGAAAGTGAAAGCGATGTAGCAGCAGCATGGCGCGGTATATATAACTTCATTAATGGGCTTTTCCCTAAATATGAATTTAGAAATTATGTACCACCATCTAACATTCTTTCAAAGGAGATTAGAGCAATTATACCTCATGTAGCACCGGAGGTAAAAGTAATTTCAGCCCTTTATGGTGAAAATGGTGACACAGGCACTTATAGTCAAGAATATGAAGTGGCTGAAGATGGCATTATTGAGTTCCCACGTATTAGTTCAGGTTATATGGATGAAAAAGATAGTAAGTGGGAGGTGTATAATGGCATTAGTATGCATGGGATTATCTCCCACTTTATTCACCCAGATGACGTTTTAAATGAAACACGTAATGTGGGAAAATCATGGGAAGAACTTATTGCAACTTATGAAACAATTTGGAAAGAGCTCTATGATAACTTTACTTGGATTCAAGGACTTAAAATATCAGACGCAGCAGCTAATTTGCAAAAGGTTCAGGAAACACAAGTACGCATTAGAGAAGATGAGAACCATTTATATGGTTACTGCAATAACTTTAGAAAAGATATGTGCTTTATCTTAAGAACAGATAAAGAGATTATGTCTAGTAAAGACTGCAGTGTAAAAGAAATTGATGAAAATATTTATTGGGTATATACAATGTCACCAAGATTTAGAATCACCTTCAAGGAGGAACAGTAAGATGAGGATTTGCATCATATGCGAAGGAAGTTACCCTTATGTAACAGGAGGTGTATCCTCTTGGGTGAATATGGTGATTCGAAATATGCCAGAGCATGAATTTATCATTTATGCCATTGGGGCTAAGGCGAAGCAAAGAGGCCAATATAAATATGCATTTCCTGAGAATGTTGTGGCGATTAAAGAAGTCTTTTTAGATGAACTATATGAGTTAAAATCTAAATCTCGTGTTAAGCGCCTTAAGATAGACCCAGATTCTATGAAGGCTTTTCGTAGCCTAATGGGAGAGGAAATGGTAGATTGGCCACGTCTTATTAACTTTATGCGAAACATAAAGGTGAAAAGTATTTCGGAAATCTTTATGAGTAAACAGTTCTTTGATTTACTAGCAGAGATTTGTGAGGAGCAATTTAAAGACATTGCCTTTAATGAGTTCTTTTGGACTATGCGTTCTATGTTATTACCAGTTATTGCCTTTATTCGTCAGGAAATTCCTGAGGCAGATATTTATCATAGTGTGAGTGCAGGCTATGGGGGCTTAATTGGGGCGTTGGGAAAGGAGATTTATCATAAACCTTATATCTTAACAGAACATGGGATTTATGCTAGAGAGCGTGAAGAAGAAATTATTAAAGCCAAATGGGTTAAAGGACGTTTTAAGGATGCATGGATTAAATTCTTTTATAATCTAGCACGTTTGTCTTATGAGTATGCTGATGAGGTCGTTACTTTATTTAGGCTAAATCGTAAGATAGAGATTGAATTAGGTTGTAAGGAAGAGAAGATTAGTGTGATTCCCAATGGCGTAGCCATTAGCCAATTTGAAAATATAAAGCGTACTTGGCAGGAGGATGGCAGCTATAATATAGGGGCAGTGGTACGTGTAGTGCCCATTAAAGATATTAAAACGATGCTAAGTTCCTTTAGTCT